>CAIOHM010000040.1 GCA_903858055.1 uncultured delta proteobacterium | reverse complement strand
GCGTGACCGCCCCCACGCTCGCGCGCTGAACGTTCATGGGAAGGTCAATCAGCACGGGCCCGCGACGACCCGTCTCCGCGAGCTTCAGAGCTTCGTCGAACGCGCCTGCGAGCTCCTCGGCGTTTCGAGGCTGCATCGTCGCCTTCGTGATGCTCTTGAAGATGCTGAGCGTGTCGCATTCTTGGAAGCCACGCTGGCGCACGGCGCGACTTCGGTCGAGGTCACCGGTGCCGACCTGACCGGTCATCACGACGAGCGGGATCGAGTCGTAAAACGCGTCGGCGACGGGCGTGACGAGGTTCGTGGCTCCGGGTCCGCTCGTCGCCATGAGGACGGCGACGCGTCCTCGCAGGCGCGCATCGGCGAGGGCCATGTATCCTGCACCTTGTTCGTGACGCGGGCACACGAGGCGGATTCCGTTCCGCTTCGCCGCATCGAGGACGGGCGCGATCGTCCCGCCCGGGAAGAGAAAGATGTCCTCGATTCCTGCCGCGAGCATGCGCGCCACGAGCGCATCCGCTCCGAGCAAGGGGCCAGCGGTGGGAGACGCGTAGGAACGAAGCGCTTGGTTCATGCGTGAAGGCCGGATGGTGTCATCCAAAGCTTAGGCACGCGACCGCGTCAGGCAAAGTTCTGAGCCAGGGAGCGAACCTGCGCCTTCACCTTGGGCGCTTGGCCACCACCACCACTTCGCGGCCGACGCCCGCCTTGGCTTGCGCACGCTGAAGCTCGCGGCGGGCGGCTTTCTGTCCGGCCGCGTTCATGGCAAGTTCGAAGGCCATGCGCCGCTTGTGCACGGCTCGTCCGACCTCGTCACGCCCGATGTACACGTCGCCCATCAGGAGAAACTGGTCGATCGGGAAGGCCGTGTGCACGTCGACCACGTCGAAGCCGCTCCGGGCCACCAACCCGGAAAGGCTCGAGGGCGTGAAGTAGTTCAAGTGGTGGGGCGGCGCGATCCACCAGGGGTCGAGGCCCTGCGTGGCGACGGCGGCGTGCTGGATGGGGTTCTCGTCGTTGGGAACGACCACGAGGAGCGACCCACCGGGTTCGAGGAGCCCGTGCAGCACACGCAGCATCTCCGCGGGCTCGGGCAGGTGCTCGAAGACCGCCGCGCTGTGAATCGCATGAAAGGTTCCGAGCGTGCTCGCCGTCCGCGCGTCGAGGAAATCCTCGAGAATGTCGAGACCTTGGGCGCGCGAGTAGGCGGCCGCTTGCGAAGAGGGCTCGACGCCTTTGACCTCCCAGCCTCGTGCACGCGCACGCTCGAGAAAGAGGCCGGGGCCGCTGCCGACGTCGAGCACGCGCCCCGTCGACCGCCCGCTCGCGCCCTCGAGGTCGTCGAGCCGGTCGTCGTTGACGAGGTCCCACCACGCTTGGTCTTCGCGGTAGCGCTCGATGTAGAGCGGCTTCTCGGTCGCGTAATACTCGTGGCGGTACACGTGCTCGAGCTCAGAGGCGGTCGGCACCGGAGCGACGTGCGCGAACCCGCAGCTCTCGCAGGCCACCACGGTGAAGCCGTTCTTGACGTGAAGGACGGAGCCAGGATGCTTCGGGTCGGGCGAGGCGCTCATGAGGAAAGACCCTAGCAAGTCCACCAAAGACCCCGAAGAATCGTGCAGAGGATCACACCTGCGCCAGCGCGCTCGAGAGCGCTCCGATGAGCGCCCCCGCGCCGACCGAGGACCACTCGGAAGGTACCGCCGCCCCCTCCACCGTCGCCGAAGGGGTGACCTGACCGGGAAACGCCGCGACGAAACGCTCGATGTCTCCGTCGATCACGCCGTCGTGCGGAACGACGACGAGGGGGATGCCGAGCGCGACTGCCTCGTACGCGGTAATACCAAACGCACACAGCGCCCAGGCGGAGGCCGCGAGGGCGTCCTGGGAGGCGGGGCTGCCGCTCACGAGGGAGAGGCGCGGCTCGCGCGCGGCGAGGGCTTCGAGGCTCGCGCGGTGGAGGTTCGCCGGGCCGCAGACCGCGACGACGCGCTCCGTCGTCGTGGCGAGGAGATGCGCGATCGCGCGCCCCGTGAGGCCGTTCGGGTCGGCGCCGCCCATGGAGACGAAGACGACCTGCCCTGGGCCGCGCGGGCGTGCCGCCGCCGCGCGCACCGCCGGGTGCACGAAGGTCCAGTCCGCGCCCGTGCGCACCTTCTCGGCCCCCACGCGCGCGATGACCGCAGGATCGGCGTGGCAGGTGGGGAGCACGAGGAGATCGTACGCCGAAGGATCGGTCACCACGTTGTCCACGAGGACCACGCGCGCGTGGCCGCGCAGAGATGCGAAGGCTTCCTTCGGGTAGGTCGCCTTGCCGTCACTCACGAGCACCGTCGCCGCGAGGGCGCGTGCGAGGCCGGTGAGTTCTTCCGCGAGCTCGGGCCCGCGCGACCAGGGATCTTCCAGAGAAGGCGCGAGCGCGTGCACCTCGAAGGGGCCGCTCGACCACGGGGCGAGCTCGCGAACGACGGCCGCGAGATGCGGCGAGGCGCTTGCAAGATGCACCTTTCGCGAGGCCGCGAGATCGCCCGCGACGCCCACCATGCGCACGAGGTGACCGAGCCCCGTGCGCGTGTCGCCCTCCGCGTGGAGGAGGATCGGCGCCACTAGCCCTCTTCGACGGCCTTCTGCCGCACGTGCGCGTTCATCGCCATGAGCGCCTCGTCGCCCTCCACGAGCGCGCGCACCGCACGCCACTCGAAGGTGTCGCCGGGGCCGAGGCGGCGCGCGACCTCCCGCACCAAGGCGAGGTCGTCGGGCGTGTCCACGCACCAGCGGTGGTGCGTGAGGTTCGGCTCGTGGCCGATCGCATCGATGCGGAAAAGACCTGGGTTCCGGTACACGTACGGCGTGACGTGGACACGCTCGTAGTCGAGCTTCGCTTCTGCGTCCGCGCGGAGGAGCGCCGCCATCGTCATGGTCTCGTGGTCGAGGCCGCGCGGGTAGCCGTCGAAGCCCAGGTAGTCGACGCCCGGCCGCGGCCAGGTCGCGAGCGTCTCGTCGATGAGGCCCGGGTCGATGAAGGGGCAATCACTCGTGACGCGCACGACCGTGGTCGCTTCGGCCATGCGCGCCGCGCCCACGTAGCGCGTGAGCACGTCTTCGAGGGGGCCGCGCCAGCTGCGGAAGCCAAGCTCGGTGGCGAGCGCGACGATGGCCTCATCTTCCGGCTCCGTCGTGGTGGCGACGACCACCTCGTCGACGCGCGTCGCGCGTGCCAGGCGCCGCAAATTCCAGGCAAGGAGCGGCTGACCTTCGAGGTCGAGGAGCACCTTCCGCGGCAGCCTCGTGCTCGAGGTGCGCGCTTGGACGATGGCGACGGTCTTCTCCGGCTTCACGCTGCTACTCTGACCCAAGCACGGCCCTTCGGCCAAGAAGCGCGACCGCGACCCATGAGCACGAAACGCACGCATGCCCCGCCCTTCGCGGACCACGAACCGAACCGCCGCACGTTCCTTCGCGCAGCGCTGGGCACGGGCGCCAGCGTTGGCGTGGGGCTCGTCGCGGCGTGCGGTACGAACCGAGAGGCGAGCGCGGCCTCATGCCCCACGGCGCCCGCCGCCGCCGCGGAGGCGACCGCGCCGCTCCTCGACCCGCGCGCGGCGGGCATGCCTTACCGCCAGGACGACCCGACCTGGGGCAAGGACCTCATGTGGGACCGCGACCTCGTGATCCGTGCGGACCACGAGCTCAACGGCGCGACGCTCACGCGGGCGCGTTCGCTCATGCGCGCGTTCCCCGACGGGAACAACATCGCCAACGAGGGATGCCTCCTCACCTCGCTCGCCATGGTGCTCCAGCTCCTCGCGCCGAAGAGCCTCGCGTGGACCCCGCGCACCCTCAACGAGCTCGCGCACGAGAGCTACTTCTACACGCCGTGCGGCCTCTCGATGACGACGCTCAACGCGGATCTCGTCTCCGAAATGACCGAAGGCGCCGTGCAGCTCGCGCTCAAGGAGGAGTACCTCGCCGGCGTCGCCGGTTGGCCGAAGGTGCACCCGAACACCTCGGCGCTCGTGCGCGCCTACCGAAGCCTCGCGCCCGCCGAGCGCACGCACATGATCGTGCTCCTCAAGACCGGCACCTACGACGACACGGTCGCCTCGCACTACCTCCTCCTCGACCCAAACGACGACGGCGGCCCCGAGGACCCGAACCCGCGCGTGCTCGACCCCGCCGAACCCATGAACGGGCCCGCACTCTGGCGCCTCACGGACTCGGCCAAGGCCATCACCGCGGACCCGGACATCGCGGCGGGCTGGCGCGCGAGCGGCATCGAAGACACGCAGATCGGCGGCGCGTGGGTGTACGTGCGCTGGAGCCCCTCGCGCGATCGTTCCGAGCTCGGGCCGCTCGTGCGTGCGTGGGCGCGCGAGCTCGCAAACCGCTGAAAATGAAAAACGGCGCGCCTCCGAAGAGGAGCGCCGTTCGTGCTCGCGACCGAGAGGGCCGCCGAGCGCTCAGGCCTTGGGCTTGCAGTCCCAGCCCGCGAAGAAGAACGAGAGCTCGATCTGCGCGTTCTCGAGGCTGTCCGAGCCGTGCGTGGCGTTCTCGCCGACGTTCGTGCCGAAGAGCTTGCGCATGGTGCCTTCGTCGGCCTTCGCCGGGTCGGTCGCGCCCATGAGCTTGCGCCACGAGGCGACGGCGTCGTCCTTCTCGAGGGAGCCGATGACCACGGGGCCGCGGGTCATGAAGTCGCAGAGCTCGCCGAAGAACGGGCGGTGGCTGTGCACGGCGTAGAAGCCTTCCGCCTGCGCGCGCGTGAGCGTGGTGCGGTGGAGGGCCACGATCTTGAAGCCGTCCTTCTCGATGTGGGCGAGGATGTTGCCGGTGTTGCCCGCGGCGACGGCGTCGGGCTTGATGATGAAGAAGGTACGTTCGAGAGCCATGCGCGGGCCCCTAGCGGAAGACGGCTCCCGGGACAATCGCTTCCGTCCGTGCATCCTGCACACATGCGCAGGAGCCCCCTCCCCGCGCCGGCCTCGAAGGCCGGAGAACTTGCCTTTTTCCAGGCCACGACGAAAGCTCGCCCCATGCAGCGCCTGAGGCTCTTCGCCCTCTTCCACGTCAACTTGGCGTTCTCCTCCATCCCCGAGGAGCACCGGCCCGTGGTCCTCGAGCGCTGCTACTGGCCGCTCCTGCGCATGGTCCGCCGCCTCGCGCTCCCGGTCGGCCTCGAGCTCACGGGCATGACCCTGCGGTGGATCCACGGCCTCGACCCCGCGTGGGTCGACGAGCTCCGTGCGCTCGAAGCGCAGGGCCTCGTGGAGGTCATTGGGAGCGGGCGCGCGCAGCTCATTGGGCCGCTCGTGCCCTGGCGCGTGAACGCCGCGAACCTCCGCTGGGGGCTCCACGACTACCGCGAGCTCCTCGGCCTCACGCCCAAGACGCTCCTCGTGAACGAGCAAGCGTACAGCCGCGGCTGCGTCGACAACGCGCTGGAGGCCGGCTTCGAGAACGTCGTCATCGAATGGGAAAATGCGTGGCGCGCGAACCCTGCGTGGGATCGCCGCTGGGCCTACGCGCCCCAGTTCCTCCGCTCGTCTTCCGGCGCCAGCGCACGCCTCCTCTGGAACCAGAGCATCGCCTTCCAGAAGGTGCAGCGCTTCGTGCACGGCGAGCTCGAGCTCGAAGACCTCCTCGCCTTCGTCGACGCGCAACGCGGCCCCGAGCCGCGTGCATTCTGCATCTATGGGAACGACGCCGAGGTCTTCGACTACCGCCCCGGCCGCTTCCAGACCGAGAGCGTCATCGAGCACCGCGAGTGGGAGCGCCTCGAGTCGCTCTTCGCGGCATTGAAGTCCCGCGCGGACATCGACTTCGAGCTGCCGCGGGCGATCGCGCGCAGCGAATTTCCAGCGCTCGGCGACCGTCGCCTCGAGCCGCAGAGCGCCGCCGAGCCGGTGCCCACGAAGAAGCAGGGAAAGTACAACGTCACGCGCTGGGCCGTGACCGGCCGCGACGACCTCGGCATCAACACGGCCTGCCAGCGCATCCACGACGCGCTCGTCGACGTGCCCCTCGACGACCCGCGCTGGGCCGAGCTCTGCGAGCTCTGGTCGAGCGACTTCCGCACGCACATCACCGACGACCGCTGGCGCGCCTTCCGCGATCGCCTCGCTTCCGCGAGCGCCGCCTCGACCGCAGCCGCCCCCGCTCCTTTCGAGAGCGCGCACGCCGCCGCAACGTCGCCTGCTCCTGCCCTGCGCGTCGAGCGCGGCCGCCGTTTCTTGGCGATCGAAGGCGCACGGCAGCGCGTCGTCCTCGACATGCGCAAAGGCCTCTGCATCGAAGATCTCGTCTTCCCCGAACGCTCGAAGCAATCGCTCCTCGGGACGATCCCCCACGGCTTCTTCGAAGACGTGCGCTGGTCGGCGGACTGGTTCAGCGGGCACTTGGTCTTCGAAGCGCCGGGCAAGCCCAAGGTGACGGACCTCGAGCGCGTGGACCCGGTCGTCACCGAGACCGACCACGCCGTCGTCGTGCGCGCCACCGTGCCCACCGCCCTCGGGCCCATCACGAAGACCGTGACCGTGGACCGCGCGGAGGAGCGCCTCGACCTCGCGTTCGAACTCGCGTGGCCCGAGCTCCCCGTCGGCTCGCTTCGCCTCGGCCACGTGCTCCTCAAGCCCGGCGCCTGGAACGAGCGCGCGCTCCGCTACCGCACGCACCTCGGAGGCGCGGCCCTCGAGACCTTCGCCTGCGGCAGCGACGACTTCGACCACGGCGCGCCGGTCTCCTTCCTCGTCTCCGCCTCGACCGCCGTCGGCATGACCGAGGGCGTGATCGAGCTCGGCGACGATGCGCTCCTCCTCCGCGTGACCGTCGACCGGTCCGTAAGCGCGGCGGTCGGCTCGGTGGCCCATCACCTCATTGGCCGCGATCGTTTCTTCCAGTGTTGCGCGAGCCTGCGCGAAATGGACGAGACCACGCGCAAGGCCGAGACCAAGCGCGAAGAGCCGCTGCGCTTCCGCATGCGCATCGAGCCCATCGGCGCTTGAACGCTTGAACGCCCGACCGCGGCGAACGAACGCGCGCTGCTGTGGAAGGCTACCGCCGACGCTGCTCGGACAATCGCGTCCCCTCACACGCCTTGCGCGCTTGTCTCGCGCGCCGTTGGACCGTTACGCTCCCCCCATGGCGTGTCGCGTTGCGGTGGGGATCGCTCGGCTCTTGCGCGCCGCTGCCGTGTGCGCCCTCGTGTGCCTGCTCGTGGGCTGCGCCGGCACCGGCGCGGGCATCCGCGAGGCGAACGGCTGGCGCGTGTGCGAGGGCGCGCTCGAAACCTGCGTGGCACCGGGATCCATGCGCGCGGAGCTCGGGGGCTTCGAGCGCTCGCCCGTGTGGCACGCGCTGAGCGGTGGCGGCGACGCGGTCACGTGGCACGCGACCGTCGTGCCCGAGCCCGCGGGCCCCACGGACGTCGTGGTGCCTGGCGAAATGAACGCCTACCGGTTGCGCGTACGCTGCCCGAGTTCGGGCGAGGTCGTCGACGCCGAGCCCGCGCTCCGCATCCGTAGCGAGCTCGTCGTGGGCCCGTGCACCGAACCGCTCGAGGTGGCGGTCGAGGTTCGCCCTGGGGTCGCCTGGCGTCGCTGGACGGTGCGCGCGTTTGCGGGGGCCAAGAGCGCGCTCTTCGAGCTCCAGCGCCTTGGCGAGACCGCCCCGCTCGTGCTCATCGGGGCCCTCGTCTTCTTCGCGCTCGTGCAGGTCGTGCTCGCGCTCGAGCCACGCGGCCGCACGGGTGCAATCCTCACCGGTGCCCTGGCCTTCATCTCGGCGCTGCGCGTGTACGCGGTGAGCGACGACTGGGGCCTCTGGATCGGCCCCGCGCGCGCACACCTGAGCGTTCAGCTCATCTACGGCACCCCCGCCGCGGCGCTCCTCGCGGCCGCGGCGTTCTACCGCTGGGCCGCGAAGCTCCCCGCCACGCGCCTGTGGATCGCCAACGTCGGCCTCGCCGCGTTCGTCATGGCGTTCGCGCTCGTCTTCACGCCTGCCACCTTCCAGCAGCTCGTGCTGCTCCGCTCGATGCAGGCGTCGATCGTCGGGTCCGTGGCCTTCGGCTTCCACGCCATCGTCGTCCTCTGCCGCACCGTCGGGCCGGGCGACCGCACCGTGATCGTCACCGGCGCGCTCGTCGTCGGCGTGGGTGTGGCGGTCGACTTCGCACGCGGCATCGCGGGCATGACCGACTGGGCCGGGCTCGGCTTCGCACCGATCGGCTTTCTGTTCGAGATCCTCTCGCAGTCGTTGCTCGTGGCGCGGCGCAACGCCCGGGCGCACGACGCCGTCGATGCGCTCGCCCTCTCCCTCGAGGAGAAGAACGTCGCGCTCGCCGAGACGAACCGCGCCCTCGAGCACGAGGTCGAAGGTCATCGCCGCGTCGCCGCCGAGCTCGCCATTTCCCAGCAGCGCCTCGTGCTCGGCGAGAACATGGCGACGCTCGGCATGCTCATGGCCGACATCGCCCACGACCTGCGCAACCCGATCCACTACGTGCAGACTGCAGCCGATATTCTCGAGGAGAACGCGCCGCTCTTGCCCGCCACGACCCGCGCCGAGGTCGAGCGGAGGAGCGCCGTCCTCGAGGCCTCGGAGTGGGTGCGCACCGGGAGCAGCGCGATGGAGGCCATCAGCCGCGCCATGCGAAACCAGGCCCGGAGCGGCGCGGAGCTCGAGCTCTTCTCCCTGCCCGAGGTCACGCGAGAGGCGCTGCTTTTGTGCCGCTCGCGCACGAAGCTCCACCGCGTCGAGGTCGACGTGGACGACGCGGAGGTCATGCTCGACCCCACCGCCTACGGCCAGCTCCTCATGAACCTCCTCTCGAACGCGGCGGACGCGCTCGTGGAGCACGGGCAGCAAAGGTCGGGCTTCGAGGGCGTGATCCACGTGGGGATCACCTGCGCAGCAGGCGCCGTGCGCGTGGTCGTCGAAGACAACGGGCCGGGCATCCCGGAAGCCGTCGCCGCGCGGATCCTGGAGCCTTTCTTCACCACGAAGCCCCGCGGCCAAGGCACGGGCCTCGGCCTCGCGATCGTGCAGCGCGTGGTGCAGGCCCACCGCGGCACGCTCGCCATCGGCAAGAGCGGAGAGCTCAGGGGCGCGCGCTTCGAGGCGGTGCTGCAGCAGGGCTCGAGCTGACGCGCGCGCAACGCTCTCAGTCTTCGAGCAACGAGACGTCGCGCATCGCGCCCTTGTCGGCGCTGAGCGCGAACTTCGCGTAGGCCTTGAGCGCCGGCGAAACCTTGCGTGGGCGCGGCTGCGCGGGCTTGAACCCGTGCGCGGCCTGCGCGACATGGCGGGCTGCGAGCTCGTCTTCCGAGAGCAGCACGTCGATGCGGCGGTTCGGGAGATCGATGCGGATGCGATCGCCGTTGCGCACGAGCGCGATGGCCCCCCCCGACGCTGCCTCGGGAGACACGTGGCCGATGGAGAGGCCCGAGGTCCCGCCCGAGAAACGGCCGTCGGTGATCAGCGCGCACGCCTTCCCGAGGCCCTTCGACTTCAAGTACGACGTTGGGTAGAGCATTTCCTGCATGCCCGGGCCGCCCTTCGGGCCCTCGTAGCGAATCACGACGACCTCGCCCGCCTTCACCTCGTCGCCGAGGATGTGCTCGCACGCGTCGTCTTGGGACTCGATGACGTGGGCCGGCCCTTCGAAGACGAAGAGAGACTCGTCGACGCCGGCGGTCTTCACGACGCAGCCGTCGAGGGCGATGTTCCCGAAGAGCACCGCGAGGCCACCCTCTTGCGAGTACGCGTGCGCGGCCGAGCGGATGCACCCCTCCGCGCGATCGAGGTCGAGGCTCGGCCAGCGCGTCGACTGGCTGAAGGCCACCTGCGTGCGGATACCTGCGGGCCCCGCCTTGTAGAACGTGTGCACCTCGGCGCTCGTCGTGCGGCTCACGTCCCAGGCTTCGATTGCCTCGCCCATCGTCGGCGTGTGAACGGTCGGCACGTCGGTGTGCAGGCGCCCCGCACGCGCGAGCTCGCCGAGGATCGCCATGATGCCGCCCGCGCGGTGCACGTCTTCGATGTGGTACTTCTGGGTATTCGGCGCGACCTTGCAGAGCTGCGGCACGATGCGCGACATGCGGTCGATGTCCGCCATCGTGAAGTCGATGCCCGCCTCGCGCGCGATCGCCAGCAGGTGGAGGATCGTGTTCGTCGAGCCGCCCATGGCGATGTCGAGCGCGATGGCGTTCTCGAAGGCCTTGAAGCCCACGCTGCGCGGGAGCACGCGCTCGTCGTCGCCTTCGTAGTAGCGGCGCGCGAGTTCGACGATGAGGCGCCCGGCGCGCTTGAAGAGCATCTCGCGATCCGCGTGGGTCGCGAGCACGGTGCCGTTGCCCGGGAGCGAGAGCCCGAGCGCCTCCGTGAGGCAGTTCATCGAGTTCGCGGTGAACATGCCCGAGCACGAGCCGCACGTGGGGCACGCGGAGCGCTCGACCTCGGCCACCGTCGCGTCGTCGACCTTCGGGTCTGCGGCCATGACCATCGCGTCCACGAGATCGAGCTTGTGCTTCGCGAGGCGCGTTTTTCCAGCCTCCATGGGCCCGCCCGAGACGAAGACCACGGGAATGTTGAGGCGCATGGCCGCCATGAGCATGCCCGGCGTGATCTTGTCGCAGTTCGAGATGCACACGAGCGCGTCGGCACAATGTGCATTCACCATGTACTCGACCGAGTCGGCGATGAGCTCGCGGCTCGGGAGCGAATAGAGCATCCCGTCGTGGCCCATCGCGATGCCGTCGTCGACGGCGATCGTGTTGAACTCTTTGGCCACGCCACCGGCGGCCTCGATCTCGCGCGCGACGAGCTGCCCGAGGTCCTTCAGGTGCACGTGCCCCGGCACGAACTGCGTGAAGGAGTTCGCCACGGCAACGATCGGCTTCTCGAAGTCGCCGTCGTTCATCCCGGTGGCACGCCAGAGCGCGCGGGCTCCGGCCATGTTGCGTCCTGCGGTCGTCGTCTTCGAACGGTAAACGGGCATGGGGAACCTCGCGCACGTCGTGCACCCAGAGCGGGCTGCTCTTCCTTAACCCACTTTCGGCGAGCGTTCAGCGTCGAATTGACGCAGCGCGTGAAGGCGCGCCCCGAAGGTCCGGTCTCCTTGGCCGAGCTCACCCGCACATCCGTCGCCCGGCGTGCGCGAGCGCGGCGCGATTTCG
>CAIOHM010000039.1 GCA_903858055.1 uncultured delta proteobacterium | reverse complement strand
GCGACGGCTTCGATGAAATCGGTTTGGCGACAGAGAAACGCCGGCGTCTGCAAGACGTCGACGACGGCGGCGACGGGCTCCACCTGCGACGACTCGTGCACGTCGGTGAGCACGGGGATCGCGAGCTTTTCCCGGATCTCCGCGAGGATCGCGAGGCCCTCGGCCATGCCCACGCCACGAAAGCCGCTGGGCGAGGTGCGGTTCGCCTTGTCGAACGACGACTTGTAGACGAACGGCACGCCCGCCTTCGCGAACGTCTCTTTCAGCGCCGCCGCGGTCTCGAGCGCGAAGCCCCGCGACTCGATGACGCACGGGCCTGCGAAGAGGAAGAGCGGACCAGCGAAGGAGGGTACCGTGACCATGGGCTACGCGACCTCCTAGACGCTCTCGGGACGCGGAGCACGGCCGTCGTAAATCTGAACGACGCCGAGGATCTCGCCTTGGTCGCCCGCGACCACGAGCGAGTTGATCTTGTGCGCGAGCATGCGCTTCTCAGCCTCGGCAAAGCGCTCGCGCGGGTGGGCGACCTTCGGGTTTGGCGTCATCAGCTCCGAGGCCCGGAGCGCCACCGGGTCTTCGCTCCGCTCGACAGCGCGGCGCACGTCGCCGTCGGTGATGATGCCGCGCAGGCGCCCTTCCACGACGACGAGCGCGAGCCCCAGCCCGCCCGAGCTCATGGCGCGCAGCACTTCGCGCAGGAGCGCGTCAGCGGAAACCTGCGGGATCGAGGCCGAATGCATGACGTCCGCGACGCGCGTGAGGAGGCGCTGGCCAATGTAGCCGCCCGGGTGAAAGCGCGCGAAGTCCTCGGGCTGGAAGCCGCGCAGCGTGGAGAGCGCCACCGCGAGCGCGTCGCCCATGACGAGGGCCGCGGTGGTGGAGGCGGTGGGCGCGAGGTTGTTGGCGCACGCCTCGCGCGGAACCGCCACGTTCAACACGACCTGCGCTTGGCGCGCGAGCGTCGACTCTTCGCGCGCGGTGAGCGCCAAGATCGGAATCCGCTGCTCCTCGAGGAACGGGATGACGCGCACGAGTTCTTCGGTCTCGCCGCTGTTCGAGATCATGAGCGCAACGTCGCCGGCCATGAGCATGCCCAGGTCGCCGTGGAACGCTTCGCCCGGATGCACGAACAGCGAGGGTGTGCCCGTCGACGCGAGCGTGGCCGCGATCTTGCGGCCCACGATGCCGGATTTGCCCATGCCGAGCACGACCACGCGACCGCCCGAGGCGAGCACGATCTCGCATGCCCGCTCGAAGCGTGCGTCGAGCTGTGCCGCGACGGCTTCGAGCGCTTCACGCTCGATCGCGAAGACCTGCTGCGCAAGGGTGAGGGGGGACATGGCGAGGTAGCGCATGGAGTAATTCGTTCACGGTAAGGTGTCCACGCATGCGGCGCCGTCGTTCGAACGGATGACGTGCCGTACGCCAGCCTGAAGACATCGATGATGTGGCGTACGCCGCGCCGCGACACGCGCGCCTTGCCCTCGGTGGGGGTCTCCGCTACGGCTCGGCCGCCGCCCATGGCCTCACGTTCACGCCTGCGTTTCGCCCGCCCATGCCTTGCCGCCCTCGCCCTCGCGAGCGCCACGAGCGGCTGCGGCGCCTTCTTCAACGGGATGCCCTCGAGCGGTGCGCTGCGCAGCCAGGTGGAAGACGCCACGAGCGACAACCAGCCCGACGGCGTGGTGATCATCGACGTGAACCAAGCGGTCACGCACAAGCTCGTGCACGCGAAGAAGCCGCGCCCTTTCTCCGAGAGCCTGGCCTCCGAGGGCAACGCGGCCTACCGCCTCAGCCCCGGCGACGTGGTCGAAGTGACGGTCTGGGAAGCGCCGCCTGCCATGCTCTTCGCCGGCGCCGTGGTCGACCCGCGCCTCGGTGCGTCGACCTCGCGCGGCATGTCGTTCCCGGAGCAGATCATCGCCGACGACGGAACGATCAACGTGCCCTTCGCAGGCCGCGTCGAAGCGCGCGGGCTCCTGCCTGCCGACGTGGAAAACGAGGTCGCCAAGCGTCTGAAGGGCAAGGCCAACCAGGCGCAAGTACTCGTGCGCACCGTGCGCAACAACACGTCGTCGGTCACGATCGTCGGCGAGGTGAACGGGAGCCAGCGCCTGCCGCTGAGCCCGCGCGGCGAGCGCATCCTCGACGCGATCGCCGCGGCCGGTGGCGTGAAGGCACCGATCTCGCGCGTCACGGTGCAGGTCACCCGCGGGAGCGAGGTCCACGCGCTGCCGCTCGATGCGATCATCCGCGACCCGCAGCAGAACGTCGTGCTCAAGCCGGGCGACGTCGTCACGGCGGTCTTCCAGAACCAGAGCTTCACGGTGCTCGGGGCAGCCGGCCGCAACGAGGAGGTCGCGTTCGAGGCCACGGGCCTGAGCCTCGCACAGGCGCTCGCGCGAGCCGGCGGCCTCCAAGACATGCGCGCCGACGCGCAAGGCGTGTTTCTCTTCCGCTTCGAAGACGCGAAGGTCTTCGCGGGGCACGCGAACGTCAAGGCGAACGCCGAGGGCAAGGTCCCGGTGATCTACCGCGCGAACATGAAGGACCCCGCCACGTTCTTCCACGCGCAGCAGTTTCCGATGCAGCACGGCGACCTCGTCTACGTCTCGAACGCCACCGCCGCCGAGTGGCAGAAGTTCCTGAACATCGTCGCATCGGTCGTTTACCCGGCGATCATCATCCAGAGCTTCGTTCCGCGCTGAAGAGCCGCATGCGACGCATCGCCCTCGACGTCACCCGGCTCGTGGGACGAGCCTTGAAGGGTCGCCTCCCGACGGGCATCGACCGCGTGGGGCTGGCGTACGTGGACCACTACCGGGCGCGGGCTCAGGCGGTCGTGCGCGTGGCCGATCGGCCGCTGCTCGCGGGTGCGGAGGCCTCCGATCGCCTCTTCGCGCAGCTCCTCACCGGGCCCGTCGCCACGGCACGCGAGCGGCTTCGGCTCCTCGAGGCCACCTCGCGCCTCGTGCCCGAGCGGGTTCGCCCCGAGGAGTTCGTCCTCGTGCACACGGGCCACGGCGGGCTCGAACGGCCAGATTTCCTGCGTCGCTGGAGCCGAGCCGGAGGACACGCGCTCACGTTCGTGCACGACCTCATCCCGATCACGCACCCCGAGTTCGCTCGAGCGGGCGAGGCGGAGAAGCATGAGGCGCGCATGCGTGCAGCGCTCTCGTGCAGCAGCGCGATCGTCGTGAACTCGGCCGCGACCGAGCGCGAGCTCCGCTCGTTCGCGAAGGCCAAAGACCTCGCGGTGCCGGCCGTCGCCGTGGCCCACCTCGGCGTGAGCGCCCTCCCCGATCCCGCACCGCTGCGCCCGATCGCCGAACCGTACTTCGTCGTCCTCGGGACGATCGAGGCGCGGAAGAACCACTGGCTCCTCGTGCAGCTCTGGCGCCGGCTCGTGGAGACGCACGGCGAACGCGCACCGAAGCTCGTGATCATTGGCCAGCGCGGCTGGGAGTGCGAGCACGTGTTCGCGGCGCTCGACCGCTGCACGCCGCTGAGGAACGCGGTCCTCGAGCGTGGCGACCTGCGCGACGCAGAGCTCGCGACGTACTTGCACCATGCACGCGCCCTGCTCTTCCCCTCGTTCGTCGAAGGCTATGGGCTCCCGCTCGTGGAGGGGCTCGCCGCAGGGCTTCCCGTCGTCGCGAGCCCGCTGCCGGTCTTCCGCGAGCTCGCGGGCGATGCGCCGACGTACATCGATCCGCTCGACGGGGCGGCCTGGCTCACGGCCGTCGAAGACCTCGCGCGGCGAGCGCCAACGGAGGCCCGCGGGCGCCTCGGATTCACGGCGCCGAGCTGGAGCGATCACTTCGCCGTGATCGACGAGACGCTGGCACGGCTCGGATGACTGCGCTCCGCGTCGCGCTCCCCGCCGTCGTGCACGCGCACGGCATGTCGCTGCGGAAAATCGGCTTCCTCCGCGAGTTCGTCGCGCCGACGAAGGTCGTCGCGCTCGGAGATCCCGCGTGCCTGCCGGCCGATGGCGTCGTGCTCCTCTGGGG
>CAIOHM010000038.1 GCA_903858055.1 uncultured delta proteobacterium | reverse complement strand
CGTGCGGCAAGAGCGCGCGCGTGAAACCCGAATGCACCGCCTCCTCGGCCGACCCGTGGAAGATGCGCGCGTCGACGACGAGACGCGCGAGGTGCTCGTGGGCCTCGTCGTGGAGGCTCTCGTAGCCGCGCCCGACGTGGGCGTGGTCGACGAGCGTGCGCTGGAATTCGTCGACGCCGGCGATCAGCGCACGAAAGGTCTCGGCGACGGCGCCATGCCCGCGCGCGTAGGTGCGGGTGATGTCCGAACAGTACCCGCGGTGGCACGCGCCTGCGTCCACGAGGAGGGAGTCCGTGGGCAGCGTGCGGCGCCCGTGATCGTAGCGCACGTAGTGCAGCGTTGCGCCGGCCGCACCCAGGGCGACGATGTTCTTGTACGGGGTCTCGGCGTCGTCTTGACCCGTGGCGCGCAGGTAGGCGAGGTGAAGCTCGAGTTCGCTGAAGTCGCCGCTCAGGAACTGGTCGCGGACGGCAGCGTGCCCGAGGCATGCGACGCGGTTCGCCTCCGCGAGGCACGCGATCTCGTAGGGCGTCTTCGCCACGCGGAGCGCGTCGATGGCCGCGAGGAGCTCACCGTCGGCGTCTGCACGTGCGAGGCCGAGGAGCGCCGCAGCGGCATCGTCTTCACCCAAGTAGAGCGCACGTTCGTGGCTTGCGACGATCTCCGAGAAGGGCAACGCGCCGGCGACCTCGCAGACCTCGAAGGGCTCGAGGAGCCCGCGGTCGAAGCGCGCCGGTGCCTCCCAAAAGTCGAACGTCGTCGAGCGCCAGAGGACGGGCTTTCCCGCGGGGCGCACCACGAGCAGCGCGCCAGCCTCCTCGAGCGCGAGCCAATGCTGGAAGTGCGGGTTCGGTCGCAGCGGCCAATACTGGTCGTCGTAGCGGGTCTTCTTCTGCGCCGTGCCCGAATGGACGACGAGCGCGTCGAGCCCGAAGCGCGCGAAGAGCGGCGCGTAGCGTCGACCGAGCTCCTCGACGTGCGCGCGGTGAAGTGCAGGGAAATCGCTCATGGATTCTCTCGCGTTCTCAGGCCGCTGCGGTGCGGCAGTCGCTCTCGACGGGCGGACGAAGGCCGAAGCCGTCGAAGCCTTCGACGTAGCGTGCGCTTGCGGCGGCGGCGTCGAGGAGATCGAGGCAGCCTGCGAGTTCGGGGGTGTGCATGAGGCTCTGGCGCAGCGCGGAGCACCCTGCGATGCCGCGCAGGTAGCCCGCGAGGTGGCGGCGCGTGACCTGGACGCCGTGCTTCTCGCCGCGCGCCTCGACGTTCGCGATGAGGTGCACGCGGCACAGCGCGAGGCGCTCGAGGGCCGTGGGCGGAACGACGGGCTCACCGGCGATGCGCGCCCGTGCCTCGCGGAAGACCCACGGGTGCTCGATCGCGCGACGCCCGATCATCACGCCTTCGCAGCCGGTCTCGCGGACGGCGCGCTCGGCGTCGTCCCCGGAGCGCACGTCGCCGTTCACGATGACGGGGAACGAGACGACCTCGCGCGCCTTCTTCGCCCAGTTCCAGTCTGCCGCGCCGTTGTGGGCTTGCTTTGCGGTGCGGCAGTGGAGCGTGAGCGCCTCGACGCCAACGTCTTCGAGTCGCCGCGCGAGGTCGACGATGGGCATGTGGGACTCGGGGCCGAGACCGATGCGGGTCTTCACGGTGACGGGCGTCCGGCCCGCGACGCGCTCGACGACCATCTTTGCCATCGCGACCATCGCGGAAGGATCGCGCAGCCAACCGGCACCCGCTCCGCGCCCCGCGATCTTGGGCACCCAACAGCCGCAGTTCACGTCGACGAACGTGGGGTTGGCCTCCGCCGCGATCTCCGCGGCCTCGGCGAGGCGCTCCGGGTCCGAGCCGTAGATCTGAATCGCCGTCGGCGTGTCGTCGGCTTCGATCGCGATCTTGCGCTTCGCGTGGCGGCAGCCGCGCAGGAGGCCCTCGACGTTCACGAACTCGGTGACGCAGATGTCCGCGCCCACCGTGCGCGAGAGCTTGCGGAAGACGGCGTCCGTCACGTCTTCCATCGGCGCGAGGACGACCGCGCGGCCGTCGTAGAGCTGTCGCATGCGGGAGCCACTCATGGCACGGCGCCTAGCAGGCTCTCGGGAAAAGGCCACGGTCCGCGAACCGGGGCCTGCGCGTCAGTGTTTTGCCTCGGTGTCGCGGTGCGAAGGCGGCGGAGGCTCCCAGCGCACGGGGCCCGCTCCCGCGCTCCAGCGGCGCAGCTCACCGACGGGCTCCTCGCGTCCCTCGATCACCAAATGCGTGCGCGGCGCGGGCGGCGTGACGAGGCCACGGCCGTCGGCCTCTTCCGCCCAGGTGCCCGTGTTGATGTAGTGTACACCGTTCGCGAGGCGCTCGCTCCGCGGCGCGTGCGTGTGGCCCATGACCACGAAGCGGGAAGGGAAGAGGCGCGCGATCGCGGGTGCTCGCCGCTCCATGCGGCCCGCGGCGTCGAGCTCGCGAAGCGTGGCCAAGTGACCGTAGATCATGCGCGCGATCATCACGAACGCGAGGGCGCCCGCCGTGCGCGCGAGGATCGACGCGGGGAGCAAGAGCGTCCCGAGGACGAACACCGGGGTCACGCCGAAGAGCGCGACGCGGTCGAGGAGCAGCGTCGAAAAGATCGCGTGGAGGCTCGCGATGCTCGGCTTCACGGCGAGCGCGTCGAAGGCCCGCACGCGGCGCCAACCGATGCGACGGAAGGCCGCGAAGCGACGCAGGCGCACGCGATGCAACCGGCGCACGGACTTGAGCCCGCCGGTGACGAGATGCCACCAGGTCTTCACGGCGACGGCGATCGCGTGAAAAAACGCGCGCGCCAGGTTTGCGATGCCGCGCGTGCCCGTGCGTACGATCAGGTTCGCGTAGTACCCGAGCCCCTCGTTCTCGTGCCCGTGCTCGTCCACGCTCTCGACGCGGCGAACGATGAGCCGGAGGAGCACGTCGGAGAGCGAGGGGAGCATGCGGTCGCGTGCGCGCGGGTGGTGCGGAGCCAGCGCCGCGACGTTCACGCACGTGGGGTCGTAGCGGTGCCCGTGCTCCACGAAGATGACGCCGGGGACCCAGTGAAAGATGGGCTCGACCTGGATGCGCTCGCGGTGCCGTTCGCGCGATGCGGGCTCGAGGTGGTCGACGATGGCCTCGCGGAGCGCG
>CAIOHM010000037.1 GCA_903858055.1 uncultured delta proteobacterium | reverse complement strand
GCGGCATCCACCTCGCCAAGCGTCCGCTCGCCTCGATGGACTCGGTGACGACGCGCTATTACCTGCGTTTCCCCGTGCGCGACGAGCCCGGCGTCCTCTCGACGCTCACGGGCAAGCTCGGCGAGCGCGGCGTCTCCATCGAGCAGATGGTGCAAGACGGCCGCGCCGACGACGGCAAGCCGGTGCAGGTCGTGCTCACGACGCACGAGGCGAAGGAGGCGAACATTCGCCAGGCGCTCGCCGCGATCGAGGCCCAGTCGTTCTCCCTCGGGAAGACGCAGGTCCTCCGCATCGAGCAGCCCTAAGCACTCGCCCCGCCGCGCTCGCGCTCAGCCTCCGAGGCGACGCTCGAGCGCGGCTCCAATCGCCGCGCGAAGCTCCTCGTCTTCGACCTCCGCGAGCACGGCCGCCAGCTCGCCCGGAATCGGCTGCCGCGGCAGCGCCTTCGTCACCTTGGCGATCTCGAACGGCGTCGTGATCGGCGCCACCGAGCCGACTTGGAAACGGAGCCGCTCGACGCGCACGCCGTTTTGGTTGAGCTTCGCGCGAATCGTGGGCTCGAGCAGGCTCAGCTCTTGCGACCACGCGGCGCTCGCGGTGCGCACGAGGAGCGTGCCGTCGGGCTGAAGCTTCGTTGGACGCGTTCGCGTGGCGACGACCTTGCCTACCACGAGCACCCAGAGCGCCTCGTCGACGGGCTGGCGCTTCGGAAATTTTTCGATGCGCTCGATGCGTTCGACGATCGCGGCGATCGGCTCCGGCACCGCGAGACGCGGACGATAACGTCTCCGCGCCACGAGGGTTCAGCGCTCCGCGAGCGCTTTTTCGACCGCTTGGCGCACTTCCGCGCTCATCGGGTCGATGTTGGGCTCGAAGCGCCCGAGCACCTCACCGCGACGCCCGACGAGGAACTTCGTGAAGTTCCAGCGCACGTCGCCCGCGGCGGCGGGCGAAGCGGTCAGCGCCGCGAAGACCGGATGAACCCCCTCGCCCTTCGCCTTCACTTTGGCGAAGAGGTCGAAGGTGACCTCGTAGCGCGCGGTGCAGAAGGTCTTGATCTCGGCCTCGCTGCCAGGCTCTTGGCCGCCGAAGTCGTTCGACGGGAACGCGAGCACGCGCAGCCCTTGGGCCCGGTATGCGCGGTGGAGCGCCTCGAGGCCCTTGTACTGGGGCGTGTACCCGCAAAGCGAGGCCACGTTGACCACGAGGAGAACCTCGCCCGCGTAGGACTCGAGCTTCCTCGCCTCGCCTTCGATGGTCTTGGCGACCAGTTCGTGAATCGACACCGCCTCAGCCTCCGTACCTGTTGCATACGATGCCTCAGGTCGCGCTCCCGTTCACAACTTTTTCAACGAACTCGAACGGTTCGCAGCGCGAGCGTCAAATCGCGACCGGATGCCAGATGGTCTTCGGCTCGAGCCAGCGCTCGATGTGCGAGAGCCCCTGCGAACCGGCGCTCCCGAGCTCACCCGCAAACGCGGCGCCTTCCGTACGAACGCGCTTGATGCTCCCGGCCCCGAGGCGCTCGACCTCGGCACGCACGGACGCTTCCGCCGAGGCCGCATGCAGCGCGGCGACCTCGCGGTGCTTCGCGAGCTCACCCGCAAGCTCTGCGCTCACACCGGAGACGATGTTGACGACCCCCGCAGGAACGTCGCTGGTCGCGAGGATCTCCCCGAGCACGAGGCCTGGCAGCGGTCGGCATTCGCTCGTGACGGCGACGACCACGTTGCCGCTGACGAGAGCCGGCAGGAGCATCGAAAGAAGCCCCAAGAGAGGCGCCTCTTCGGGGGCCACGACGGCCACCACGCCCATGGACTCGGGCACGGTGAAGACGAAGTGCGGACCGCCCGTCGGGTTCGAGCTCGAGAGCAGCGCCTGAAACTTGTCACTGAAGCCTGCATAATACACGCAGCGGTCGATCGACGTATCGATCTCGATCTCGGCGTCGGCGGCGGTCGCCCCTGCGCGAACGAGCTGCGTGTGAAGCTCGCCGCGCCGCGCTTCGAGCATTTCCGCGATGCGGTAGACGATCTGCCCGCGGTTCGTGGCGGTGCGCTCGGCCCAGCCCTTCCAGGCTCCGGCCGCGGTTCGCACCGCCTCGCGGAGGTCTTTGCGCGACGCGCGCGGGGCGTTGACGTGGTGGGCGTCGGCCGAGTCGATGGTGCTCGTCACGGGGTAAGTCCTTCCCGATTCGGGGCGAATGAAGGCGCCGCCCACGTAGAACTTGTAGGTCTTGGCGACGCCGAGGCGCGCCTGTGCGTCGTGATGCGCGTCGCTCATCCTTCGATCTCCACGTAAGCGTTGAGGCCGTGGCGGCCGCCTTCGCGACCGAACCCGCTCTCCTTGATGCCGCCGAAGGGCGCAGTCGGGTCGAACTTGTTGAAGGTGTTCGCCCACACGACGCCGGCACGGAGGCGCTGCGCCATCCAGAAGCTCTTCGAGCCCTTCGAGGTCCAGACACCCGCCGAGAGACCGTACATCGTGTTGTTCGCCTTCTCGACGGCCTCTTCCGCCGTGCGGAACGTGAGCACCGAGAGCACCGGGCCGAAGATTTCCTCCCGTGCGATGCGGTGGGTGTTCGTCACGCCCGTGAAGATGGTCGGCGAGAACCAGAAGCCCTTGCCGGGGAGCTCGCACGGCGCCGACCAACGCTCAGCCCCTTCCTCTTCGCCCGAACGCACGAGCCCGCGAATGGTCTCGAGCTGCGCCTTCGAGTTGATCGCGCCGACGTCCGTGTTCTTGTCGAGCGGATCGCCGACGCGCAACGTGCGCATGCGATCCTTGAGCTTCGCGATGAGCTCTTCGGCAACGGACTCCTCGACGAGGAGGCGCGAGCCCGCGCAGCACACGTGACCCTGGTTGAAGAAGATGCCGCCGATGATCCCTTCGACCGCCTGATCGAGCGCGGCGTCGCCGAAGACGACGTTCGCCGCCTTGCCGCCGAGCTCGAGCGTCAGCTTCTTCCCGGAGCCTGCGATCGCGCTTTGGATCTTCCGGCCCACGTCCGTGCTGCCCGTGAACGCGACCTTCTTCACGCGCGCATGCGACGCGAGCGCCGCGCCCGTGGTGCCAGCGCCCGTGACGATGTTGACGAGCCCGGGCGGGAGCTCGATCTCCTGACAGATGCGTGCAAGGTGCAACGCCGTGAGCGGCGTCGTCTCGGCGGGCTTGAGCACGACCGCGTTCCCGCATGCGAGCGCAGGCGCGATCTTCCACGCGGCCATGAGCAACGGGAAGTTCCAGGGGATGATCTGCCCCGCGACACCAAGCGGGCGCCACGCGCGGCCTTGGAACGCGAGGTCGAGCTTGTCGGCCCAGCCCGCGTGGTAAAAGAGGTGCGCGCAAACGAGCGGAAGATCCACGTCGCGCGACTCCTTGATTGGCTTGCCTCCGTCGAGCGACTCGAGGATGGCCAGCTCGCGCGACCGCTCTTGAACGGCCCGCGCCAAGCGAAACATGTACTTTGCACGCTCGCTCGGGCGAAGCGCCACCCAGGCACGCTGGGCTTCTTCGGCCGCCGCGACCGCCGCATCGACGTCGGCCTCGTCCGCCTCGGCGACCTCCGCGAGGACCTCCTCGGTCGAGGGGCTCACGGTTTGGAAGTAGCGCCCCGAGTGAGGCGCGACGAACTTGCCGCCAATGAAGAGCTCGTAGCGCGACTGGAGCTTCACCCAGTCACGGGCCTCCGGCGCGGGCGCGTAGTCCCACTTGGAGCCGAACTCGAACAAGGAACCGGTGGTCTTCGATGCTTCGGTCATGGTCAGTCTCGGGAGAAGTCTTCGTCCGCGTGGTAGACGCCCAGCCGCTCTTTCTCGAGCTGCAAGAGGACGTCGTTCAAGAGCGCGCTCGCGCCAAAACGAAAGAGGTGCGGGTCGAGCCAGGCGTCGCCGAGCGTCTCCTTCACCATGACGAGGAACGCGAGCGCTTGCTTCGCGTGGCGCACGCCGCCCGCGGGCTTCATCCCGATCTTGATGCCGGTCTTGCGGTAGTGGTCCGCGATGACCTGAAGCATGACGAGCACGACGCCCGGGGTCGCTGCGGGCTGCACTTTACCCGTCGAGGTCTTGATGAAGTCCGCGCCTGCCGCGATGGCCAGCTCGCTCGACGAGCGCACGAGGTCGTAGCTGCCGAGCTCTCCCGTCTCGAGGATGACCTTCAAGTGCGCCTTGCCGCACG
>CAIOHM010000036.1 GCA_903858055.1 uncultured delta proteobacterium | reverse complement strand
TGGTCGACGCCGAAGGGCGGGGCGTTCAAGGGTGACGCCGCGCGGCGCCTCGACCTCTGGCTCGACGGCGGCACGCGCGACATCTTCAACTTCGCCTCGTCGGCGCAGAGCCTCGCGGGCGCCCTCTCGACCACGGGCAAGACGACCGGGTACTTCTCGAGCGTGCGCAACCTGCCGGGTGCGACGCGCTACGCAGCCCCGGGCGACTTCGACCCGGGCCGCATCGCCTGGGGCGACCTCCCGAGCGTCGTCTTTTACCGCTACGGCCAGACGGAACCGGGCGCCGACGGAACGGTGAGCCCCGAGAGCGGCAAGCACGTCGGCACCGCCGTGGAGCTCGAGAGTCGCCTTCGCTCCGCGCTCTTCTTCATCGGCAGCCGCTGGCCCGACGCCCCGCGCTACCTCGCCCCGCGCGCGACCGACGCCCCGGCACCCGGCGCGCTCGACTGCGAGGTCACCGGCAACTGCAGCTTCGAATTCAAGAGCGCGGACGGTCGCCGCGGTCCGGTTACGGTCTCGCTCCCGCCCGGTTACGCGCACGAAGCCATGCAGGGCGTACGCTTTCCGGTCATCTACATGCTCCACGGCTACGGCATGGATCCGTCGGGTCTCAGCGCCGCGATCGTCTTCATCGAGCGCTGGATGAACTCGCCGCTCTACTCGGCCGCCACGCGCATGCCGAAGTCGATCCTCGTGTACGTCGACGGGCGATGCCGCTTCTCGACGAGCGGCGAGCCCGAGTGCTACCGCGGTAGCTTCTACGCCGACAGCCCCCGGAAGGGCGGCGTGCAAGCTTCCAAGTGGTGGCTCGAGCTCATGGACGAGGTCGACCGCCGCTACCGCACGATGCCGTCGTCGACCGTCGAGTTCACCGAATGAGCAAACGCCTGGTTTTTCTCGAACGAACCATCGCCGAGGGATCGAAAGATCCCTTCGCCCACTACTGCCTCGCGCAGGAATATCGCACCCTCGGCCGGGCCGAAGACGCTATTCGTACATTTTCGGGAGTCCGAAACACATTCCCGAAGTATTTGGCGTCTTACCTCATGGCGGCCCAGCTCTTCGAAGAGCTCGGTCGCCGCGAGGAGTCGGCCGAGTGGTGCCGCGAAGGCATCGTTCAAGCTCAGGCTGCGCGCGATACGCACACGATCGGCGAGCTCGAGGCGCTCCTCGCCCGGGTCTCGGGCCCATGATCGACGCGCGCGCCATCGTCGTCCCCTTCGGCACCGCGGAGCCTGGCCTCGGCCTGGGCTTCGCGGCGCTCTTGCACGGGTTTTTGCGCCTCGAGCGCTCCCCCGTGGGCTTCGCGCAGCTGCGCGGCGAGGCCAAGGGGACCACGCCGGCGCCCCTCATCGAGGCCCTGGTGGAGCCCGCGAGCTGGGTCGCGATGGCCAAGCGCTCACCCGATCGCCCGGTGGGCATCGAGCACGTCATCACCGGCGCGCTCGGGTCGCCTGAGGCCTCCGGCGACGACGACGACGCCTCGTTCACGGTGCGGGTCTTCTCCGAGGTCGACGCGCGCGTGCTCGTGCACACGACGCGCGAGTTCGACGAAGAGAGCGCCGGGCGCGTGCTCGTCGAGCTGCTGCGCGAGAGCCTCGAGCCGCTCGGTTACGTGCTCGGCCCCGTCGCCGACCTCGCCTCCCTCTCGTGGGAAGGCCTCGCGAGCGTCCTCCGCGCCGAGAAGGCCGCGCTCCTCGACGCAACACCGCACGGGCCGGGGGATCCGGTCGCCGCCATGATGCACCTGGCGCGCGCAGTCAGCGATGATCCCGACAACGTCTACGCGGCCCGGCGCCTCGCGGCCTTTGCACACGCCTACGCCGAGGCGCATCGCTTCGCGAAGCCCGAGGCCGAGAACGTTCTGCGCACGCTCGAGGGGGCCCTGCGCGACGCACCGGAGCAGATTGAGCTCGCGGAGGCCCTCGCGCTCGTGCACGCGCACGGCGGCGAGGCCAAGCGAGCCGAGGAGATCGCCGCGAGCGTCCTCGCACGCGAACCGAGCCGATCGATGGCGCGCCTCGTGCGCTCGATGGTCGCGCGACGCCAAAGCCGCTTCGACGACGCGATCGCGATCGTCGACGAAGGACTCCAGCTTCGATCGGACGACCCGGTCTTGCGCACCGAGCTCGGCACCGCATGGGCCGAGGCCGGCCAGCTCGTGCGCGCCGAACGCGAGTGGATGTGGGTCCTCGAACGCTTCCGTGCGCACCCCGCTGCCTTCGCCAATTGTGCTGGCCTCGCGATGCACCGCAACGACCCCATCCTCGCGGAGAAGCTCGTCGACCAAGCGCTCATGGTCGAGGGGCCGGCGGAGGTCCTTCGCGGCGCCGTCGATTTGGCGATCGCGTTCGAGCCCGAGGGCACCGCACGAAACGCACGCCTCGCAACGTTGCTCCAGCGCCTCGCCTCCCTCGCGCCCGACGACGCGTGGGCGCGCCTCCAGCTCGCCAAGGTCCGCGTACAGCTCGGAGACCTCGACGACGCGGTCCGGCAGCTGCGGGACATCGAGCGCTCGGCGCCGCACACCCATCACGGCGCCGAGGCCCGCCTCGCGCGATTCCGCCTCGAGGAGCCCACGGCCGCCATGGAGCTCGAGTCGGCGCTGCGCGCGGCGTTTGGCTCCGTCGCCGGTGACCTGGAAGGGATCGCCGCGCGCGGCCGTCGCATCGCGGAGGCGCACGACGTGTGGCTCGCCGACGCAGTGGCGGCGGAGGCGCTTCGTCGCAAGGGAGACCGTCGCGGGGCGCGCGCGTCCCTCGAGGCTGGGCTCGCTCGTGCGCCGGGCGCCGCGCTCCTCACACTGCTTGGCATCGTGCTCGCACTCGACGAAGGCAGCCTGCCCGAGGCTCTGCGACGCGCACGGGAGCTGCCGCGCTTGCTCGGCGACGACGCCGTGGTTCACGGCACCCTCGCGCTCCTCGCCGC
>CAIOHM010000035.1 GCA_903858055.1 uncultured delta proteobacterium | reverse complement strand
GCTTCCGCTGCGCCAAAGACGCGCCCTGAGCGGAGCGCTCAAGGCACGCGCGGTACGGAGGCGAGGCGCCCCACCATCGCCTCGCGCAGCTCGTCGTCCACGCCGTGAAGGTCTTCGATCGCCGCGTCGATCTCGGCCTCGAGCTCCGCGGCGACCTCGGGCTCCACGCGCCCCGCCAGGCGACGCTCGGCGAGCGCGACGATGCGATCGTGCAGCGCCTGCTCGGCCGGGCCCTCGGGCATACGAATCGGGAGACGCGCGAGCGCTGCGAGCTTCACCTGAGGAAAGACGCGCTGGGACGCCTCTTGCACGAGCACCACGTAGAGGTAACGGGCGAGGCGCGCGTTGAGGAAGGCGACCACGTAACGGACGTCGCAGCGGGCGTCGTCGGGCGGTGCGAGCCCAAGCAGCGAGTTGCGGAAATACTCGGCGCCGACCTTGCGCGCACAGATGGGGTAAGCCGCCGTCTGACGGAGCACATACGACACCCGATCGTAGCGGCTGCGCGGCGCCACGTGCACCCCATCGCCGACGCGCACCTCGACGCGCGGGGGCTGCGTGCGCCAGAGGCCGATGTCCTTGCCCTCGAGCACCGGGACCCACTCGCCCCCGTCGGCGCCTTCGCCCATGCGGCGCACCTGCGTGGCGCGGTCCGTCGTACGAATGCCGCAGTCGAGGAACCAGCCGCGAAGCGAGCTCCCCCGGTCGATCACCCGATCGAGCGCGCGAGGCCTCTCGGGCGAGAGCCACGGCGCGTCGACGGCCGGTGCGGGGCTCGGACGCCTCTTGAAGACGACCGTCGCGCTGGGCGCCACCGCGTCACCAAACGTGTCGTCGTGGAGCCGCACGGCCCGACGCAGCTCGAAGCGCTCCCCTACGCAGAGGCGCAGGTCCGTGTACCCTGCAAGGTGGCAGACCTGCTCGGGGAGGACCATGGCGAGGGTGTCGCGCCCCCAGAACCGCGCCGCCGTCGCGACGAACCACCCGTGGAGCGAGGGCCACCGGAAGGTGCCGTGGTGCGCCTCCAAGTGCGCGCGCAGTTCCGGCGCGATCTCTTTGCCCTCGCGGCCGGCGTACGAGGCGAAGGGAGGGTTCCCCACCACGACGTCGAAGCCACCCGCCGCCAGAGCCGACGCGAACGTCTTCGCCCAGTTGACGGGCGGAGCCCCGGTCGCGCGCAGCACCTCGGGGAGATCTTCGCGGCCCGCCACGAGGAGCGAGTCGCCGTGGACGAGGCCGGCGACCGCGCGCGCGATCGACGTGCTCGATGGAAACGCGAGCGCGAGGGCGAGCTCTTCGTGCACGCGCGGGTCGTCGAGCACCGTGAGCAGGAGGGCACGGCGCGCGAGATCCACAGCGCGCGCGTCGCAATCCACACCGTGGATCGTCGCGGCCGCGAGCGCCAAGCGACGAGCGAGAGAGCCCTCCATCGGCTGATCGATTTGCGCGTCTGCGAGGCGACGGAACGCCGCCACCAAGAACACGCCCGTCCCGCATGCGGGGTCGAGGAAGCGCGGCGGCTTGCCCGGCTTGCGCGTCACCGTGCGCAGGGCCTCTTCGACGAGCGCTTCGGCAACCGGGGCTGGCGTGTAGAATGCACCGGCTTGGCGGCGCGCCTCGCGGTCCCCGGAGAGACGAAGCTCGTGGCAGGCAAGGAGAACCTCGGCCGGTGAACCGTCGAAGGCTTCGACCCATGCGTCCGCCGCGGCCACGAGATCGTGGAGCGGCCCCTCGGGCATCGCGAGGCTCGCGACCGGCGGGCGCCAGGTCCACCACGTCTGGGCCACCACGCGCAGCGCGTCGACCGTGCGCGCGCCGCTGCGGAGGTCTTCGAGGAGCACGCGTCCGAGCACGCCCTCGTGACCGAGGAGCAACGCCGAGACGACCTCGTCGACCGTGTCGTACGCGCGCACGGCCGCTTCGGAGCGCACCGCGGGGTCGCGCTCGAGCGAACGAATCAGGGTGCCGCGAGCCGCTTCGAGCGCCCGCACCAGGTCTTGCATGCGTGCGGTACGTTAGCGCCTTACGCGTGCTTCAGGGCGACGCCCGCGAGCAGATCGGCGCCTTCGTCGGCCCAGCTCATCGCGTCTTCGACCGCGTCGTGGACGGACTTCTCACGCAGCAGCGTGGCCACGCCGATTCCCTCGCGGAGGAAGAGCGCGCTCAGACCGTCACGGTAGCTCTTGTGCGCCACCTTCTCGATGCGGCGCAGCTGCCGGCGCGCTTCGACGATCTCGAGGTATTGGGTCGCACGCAGGCGCGGCACCTGTGTTCCGAGGAGCTCGAGGAACTCGCCCAGGTGGCGAAACTGCGCGGCCAAGCCGTCCGAGGGCTGCTCGATCCCCAGCACCGCGGCCGCGCGCACCCCGCGGTTCGCCTGCTCGAGGAGGTCGTCGAGCGCCGTGGTGAGCTCGTGGAGGTCCTCGCGGTCGATCGGCGTCACGAAGGTCTCGCCGAGGATGTCTTCGAGCTGGTGAACGAGCGCGTCGCTCTTGGGCTCGAGCCCGTTCACCGCGGAGGCCGTCGCCTCGATGGAGGCCTGACCATCGACGAACGCCAGGATGGCCTTGCCCGCCTCGCGGACCAGCGCAGCTTGCTGTTCGAGGATTCCGTAGAAGCGATCGTCACGCGGAAAAATCAGGCGAACGACGTTCGAGAGGGCCATCGAAACCTTCCGTGGAGCCCAAAGGTTGGCTCCCGTGTCGGCGTTCCTAGCGCCAAGGCCGCCCCGGTCTGCAACAGTTCGGTGCCAAAAGAAGAAAAGGCCCGAATCCGCAGGGGACTCAGGCCTATAGAACCTCCGTATACCGGAGGAAATCAGCCGTGGTGCTTGCGGCTCTTCTTCTTGTGGGCGCGCGCGGCCTTCGACGATTTCGTCGTCTTCGGAGCAGGAGCTGCCTCCGCGGTCTCGGCCTTCGCCTTGGGCTCGGCGGTCGCTGCGCTCGCGGTGGCGATCTCGCCCTTGTTGGCGAGGACGATCTCGAGCTCGTCGCCGTGGCCGCGCACGAGGTACTTCGGCACGCCGTCCTTGAAGACGACCGAGAGCTCGGCGCCGGAAGCGACGTTGGTCACGCGGATGCTCGCGATGCGCTCGTCCTTCTCGGCGAGCGGCGAGGCGACCTCGACCGACTTGCGGCCCGGGACGACGACGGTGAAGCCCGTGGGCTCGCTCGCCCCAAGGATGCGATCGACGGGGCCGTCGAGACGGAGGCGGAGCACGTTGCCGCGGCGAACGTCGGGGTTGCCGAAGATGCTCGGCTCATGGCGCGGAGCTTCGGCCATCGCGAGCGCGGGCGTCGTCGGCTCCATGGGGTTCGCGGCCTGCGCCTGCGGTGCGACGTTTGCGGGCATCGCCGCCGTGGGCATCGCGTTCATCGCCGCGGGATCGGCGCCGAGAGCGGCAGGATCGGCGCTCGGCGCGGGGGCCACGGCCGTGACCTCGACAGGAGCAGCCTCGTGCGCGGGCTCCGAGGAACGGAGGGCGAGCGAGCCTACGAGGAGCATGCCGGTCATCGCGGCCGCGGCGGCGAGGCCCTTGCGACCGATCGGGAGGCGCTTGAAGCCGGGCGGCGGGAGCTCTTCGCCTTCACCGCGGATGACGCGCTTGCCCTCGGCACGAAGCGCACCGTTCGGAGGCGGCGCGGTGGTGCGAAGCGTGGGCTCCTTGATCTTCGCGACGTCGGCGTTCGCGCCTTCCGCGCGCTCGCTCATCGCTTTCGTGAAGGTCTTCACGCGCGTGGCCATCGTGCCCATGAGCGGCTTCACCTTCTCGAGGCTCGCCTTCGCGTGCGAGAGCCAGTCGGGCTCGACCTCCATGGGCTTCTGCGGCGTCGGGTCCGTGAGGTCCGCCGCGGGCATCTGCGCGTGGCCGTCCGCCGTGTAGACGAGGCTGATCACGAGGTGCGGGGTCTTCGACGCGGGATCGATCTCGACGTCGACGCGGTCGATGCGCGCGGGGCGCTTGTGACCGGTCTCTTTCTCTTCGACCTGAAGGTCGCGGCCGAGCTGCAGGAACGCGATCTCGCTGCCCACCACGAGCTTGCGCTCCGAGGGGTGCTTCACGACGCCGCGCATCGGTCCGCCGAGGCCGTCGATGTGGAGACGCACGCGCGCGCCCGTCGCGGGGAGCGGCATGGCCTGGCTGCTTCGGTCGAGGAGATCCGCGAGGACCCGCGCCTGATCGTCGTCGACGTTGGTGAACTGGATACCGAACTCGCCGCCGTTGCCCTGATCACGACGCCACACGACCTCGGCGCCCACGCTCACGACGGCGCCGTCGCCAGCGTCAAAGGTGCACGAGAGCGGCTGACCGATTTCGGGCAGGTACGCGGTCTTCAGGTGCATGCCCTCGCCCGAGAGGTCGATGGCGCGTGCTTCGAACGACTCGCCGGCCGGTCCGCCGATCTCGACGTTGGCCTCGAAGGGAATGCGGTGGGCGGACTCGATGCGACGCTCGACGGACTCAGACATGGGGTGGGTTCCTCCGCTGCTCCGGCCACCGCCGGAGGGACACCCTGGCGATAAAGAAGCCCCCTCTCCGTGGCCAAGTTTTCACGCGCCGAAAAAAAGCGAAGACCCGCGAGTTCGTCGCGGGCCTTCGTGGTGCGTGGCGCGTTGCGCGTGCGCGCTTGCTCAGTCGTTCGGGAGGAGGCTGTCGCAGGGGATCGTGCTGTCCCACGTGGTCTGCGGGCACGCGGTCGGGTTCGCCGCGGGGGCCGCCGTTCCGAACGCCTTCGACTTGATCCAGTCGTTCACGTAGTCGCTCTCGAGGAGCACGGAACCGCCGTGACCCGCGTCACCGTTCACGCAGTACTCGACCTTGCCGAGCTGCTCTGCGCTGCGACCTTCCTTGATCTTGTCGACGGCGCAGGCGAAGCGGTCCTTCGGGATCGTCGTGTCCTTGAGGCCGTACGCGAGGAGAATCGGGACGTCCTTCGCCTTGCCCGTGTGCACCGGGTGGTCGGCCTTGTAGCGGTCGAGCCACTTGTTGCAGAGTGCAACGTTGGGCGAACCGTCGCAGTTGCGACCGAAGACGAGGTTGCCGCCGCCGATCGCCGCGCTCATCTCGTCGCTGAAGAAGTCCGCGGAGCTGCCTTGAGCCCCTTGCGGGAGCGCCGCCGCGAGCTCGGAGTAGGTCTTCGACCAGCAGATGTTCTCGAACCACTTCTTCACCGCGGCGCGGAGCTGCGGCTTGAAGAGCTTCTCGCCCTCACCCGGGCCGTCGAGGAGCTCCGCGTGGGAGTAGTGGTACCAGATGGCCCCGGGAACACCGGCGGACTTGTTGAGCAGCACGCCGGCGACGTCGATCGACAGCTGGTTGAGCGTAATACCCCAGCTGCGTTGCGTATACCAAAGGGGGGCATACGCGGCGACACCGACGATGGGCGCGGCGGTCGTGTACGTGTTGGCCGCTTCGAGCGAGCCGAGGATCGTGTGGCCGCCCTGCGAGAGGCCGACGAGCACCATCTTGTCGAGGGCCTTGTCGCCAAGCGCGGACTTCAGCGGGTAGGCGCTGTCGAGGAAGGAACGCGCGACGTCGTCGAGCTGGGCGTAGCCCGACGGCAGGTTCGAGGCCTTGCCGTAGTTGAACGGCGAGTAGCCGGCGTTGTCGGTCGCGACGACGGCGAAGCCCGCACCCGCGAGCGGGTAGGCGAGCGCGACGTAATCTTCGTGGACGTAGTTGCCGTCCTTGTTGTCGACGGTCACGATCGCGCCGCCCTTGTTGACCGAGGGAGCGCAGGTGGGGGCCTGACCGCGGCTTCCGCGCGCGAGGAGCACGAGCGGAAGCTTCTCGCCGACGGGCGTCACGGGCACGTACACCGTGGCCACCGAGAAGCCGGGCGCGCCCGAGGCCGAGCCGTTCGCGCGCGTGGTCTTGTACAGTACACGGTAAACGTGCGTATCGGAGACGGGGTCGCGCCCTTCGTACTTGTTGCGGAAGCTCGTCTGGTTCGGCTTGCCCTCGTCGACGATGGTCTCGCTGTCGATCGCGTCGAGAGCGGCCTTCATCTGATCCTTCGTGAGGATGCCGTCGTCCTTGCACTTGATGACCGCGCCGTTCGCGACCGCCGAGAGGTCGCCGGGATCGCCGTAGACATCGGCCTCGGTGGCGTCGCACTTGAGCGAGCCTGGACCGACTGGTCCGGCGTCTGCGCCTGCGTCGGTGCCCGTCACCTCGGGACCGCGGCTGTAGTTGGGCGAACCGCAGCCGACCGCGAAGGTGGCGGCGAGGGTGCCGAGAGCGAAGAAGCTGGAGACGAGGTTACGCGCGCGCATGGCCATCCGTTGCACCGTGGATCGAGAGGGAAGCCCCATGATGACACGGCGACGGGAAACGGTCAGCTTCTCCGCGTTGACCGAAAAAAACGCGGCCGCCGCGCCCAACTACGGCTCGCGGCGGCTCCCGGTGCCTCGCGACGGCGTCAGAGCGGCAGGTTCGAGTGCTTCTTGGGCGGGTTCACGTCGCGCTTGGTGGCGAGCACCTCGAGGCTCTGCGCAAGGCGCACGCGGAGCTCGCGCGGCTGGATGACCTCGTCGATGAAGCCCAGCTCGGCGGCCTTGTAGGGGTTCGCGAACTTGCGTCGGTACTCGGCGACGAACTCCGCGCGCGCAGCCTCGGGGTTTGCGGCCTTGGCGATCTCGGCGCGACGCACGATGTTGACCGCGCCCTCCGCGCCCATCACCGCGATCTCGGCCGTCGGGAAGGCAAGGTTGAGGTCTGCACGGATGTGCTTCGACGCCATGACGTCGTAGGCGCCACCGTAGGCCTTGCGCAGGATGACCGTGACCTTCGGCACCGTCGCCTCGGCATACGCAAAGAGGAGCTTTGCGCCGTGCTTGATGATGCCGCCGTGCTCCTGCGCCACGCCCGGGAGGAAGCCAGGGACATCGACGAGGGTCACGAGCGGGATGTTGAAGCAGTCGCAGAAGCGCACGAAGCGCGCGGCCTTCATGGAGGCGTCGATGTCGAGGACGCCCGCGAGCACCTGCGGCTGGTTCGCCACGATGCCGACGGGACGCCCGCCGATGCGCGCGAACGCTGTCACGATGTTCGCCGCATACTGCTCGGCCACCTCGAAAAGGTCGCCGTCGTCGACGACCGCACGTGCGACCTCCTTGACGTCGTAGGGGCGGTTCGGCTCGATGGGGATCATCGCGTCGAGGCCCGGCACGAGGCGATCGAGCGCGTCCGCGACCGGGCGCCGCGGCGGGTCTTCGTGGTTGTTCGCGGGCAGGAACGAGAGGAGCTTCTTGACCTGCGCGAGGCATGCGGCATCGCTCGGCGCCGTGAAGTGCGCCACGCCGCTCTTGCCGGCGTGCGCCGAGGCGCCACCGAGGTCTTCCTTCGTGACCTCCTCGTGGGTCACGGACTTGATGACGTCCGGGCCCGTGATGAACATGTACGAAGAGTTCTCGACCATCAGGATGAAGTCCGTGATGGCGGGCGAGTACACGGCACCGCCGGCGCAAGGCCCGAGGATCGCGCTGATCTGCGGCACGACGCCGCTGGCGAGCGTGTTGCGGAGGAAGATGTCCGCGTAGCCGGCGAGGGATTCGACGCCCTCTTGGATGCGCGCGCCGCCCGAGTCGTTGAGGCCGACGACCGGTGCCCCGACCTTCATCGCGAGGTCCATCACCTTGCAGATCTTCTTCGCGTAGGCGCCGCTGAGCGAGCCACCGAAGACGGTGAAGTCTTGCGCGAAGACGAAGATCTTCCGGCCGTCGACCATGCCGTAGCCAGTCACGACGCCGTCGCCGAGGACCACTTGCTTCTCCATGCCGAAGTCGCTGCAGCGGTGCGTGACGAAGCGGTCGAGCTCGACGAACGTTCCCGGGTCGAGGAGGAGGTCGATGCGCTCGCGAGCCGTGAGCTTGCCGGCCTCGTGCTGCTTCTTGATGCGATCGGCACCGCCGCCTTCGAGGGCCTTGGCATTGAGCTCGTCGAGGAGCGACGTGGGGGAGACGGGCGGGAGCGAGACGGACGCCATGCCCGGCCCTTTACAAGAAGGTTCCGGCGTTGGCGACGCCAACGGCTCGGGCGCACGCGGAGGCCGAAAAAAAGGCTCCGCCCTCCTGCGGGAACGCGAAGTTTGCTGCTAACCTCGCGCTCGCTTTGAACACCGCCCCGCTCGTGCAACTGTTTCCCACCGAGGGAGAGGTGCTCCTCGAGAAGTACGCCGTCGAGCGCGTGCTCGGCGAAGGCGGCATGGGCGCTGTCCTTCGGGCGCAGCACGTGCTCCGCCGTGTGCCCGTCGCGCTGAAGTTCATTCACCCGAACGTCCTCGCGATCCCCGGCGCCGTCGAGCGCTTCTACAACGAAGCGGTCGCCGCCTCGCGCATCGCCAACGAGCACGTCGTCCAGATCCTCGACGTCGATCGGCTGCCGAGCGGCGTGCCCTTCATCGTCATGGAGTTCTTGCAGGGCCGGGACCTCGCGGGCGTGCTCCACGAGGAGCCGTCGCACACGCTCGCGGTGCCGCGCGCGGTGCATATCGCCATTCAGACGCTGCGCGCGCTCTCCGCAGCCCACCGGGCGGGCGTCGTCCACCGGGACATGAAGCCCTCGAACGTCTTCCTCGTGGAGCGCGACGGCGACCCCGACTTCGTGAAGCTCGTGGACTTCGGCATCAGCAAGGTGCGCGCCGAGAGCAGCGAGAACGAGGCGAGCCTCACACAAGTGAACTCGACCTTGGGCACGCCGCTCTACATGGCGCCGGAGCAAGCCCGCAGCGCGCGCGAGGTCGACGCGCGAAGCGACATCTACTCGGTCGCCGTGATGCTCTACGAGATGCTCTCGGGCCGCACCCCCTACGTGCCCGAGACCGGCGAGCTCACGGAGATTCTCTACAAGCTCTTCACGACCGAGCCCCCGAGCCTGCGCGAGCTGCGGCCTGGTCTCGACACGGATCTCGTCGCCGTCGTCGAGCGCGCGATGCG
>CAIOHM010000034.1 GCA_903858055.1 uncultured delta proteobacterium | reverse complement strand
GCGCCCGCCAACGTCGACCGCTCCGACGAGCCAAGGAGCCTTCGCGCTGCGGAGCGGGGTCATCGGCGGCGCATCGACGACGCGTTCCACGAGGCTCGCGTCGAGCGCACCCAGCTCGCGCGCGAGATTGACGATGAGGAGCTTTCGCTCCGACGTCGCGCTCTTGGTCGCCTCGGTCCGTTGCTGGCCGATGGGTGCAATTTGCAGGTGTCGTTCGAGGACTCTGTCGACCGTGCGTGCGATGTCCAGGAGCATCGGCGTCGAGCCGTCGGCGCCGTTGACGACGAACCCCTCCGCCACGCCTTTGGTGGTCGCCGGGACGAAGTCGCGCGAGGCATCGTAGCGGCGCAGGCCGATGACCTCGTCAACGCGCAAGGCTACGGGAGCCGCCGGGCGCTTCACGACAATGACGACGGAGCCCGAGGAGCCGTCGCTCCCGATGAGCCGCGCCAAGTCGAGCGCGAGGGTCGGCGTCCCGCGCACCATGGAGAGGCCGACGACGGCGCTCTCGCGCACCGGGAGCCGTACGAACGAGTCGCTGGTCTGGATTTCGAAGACCTCGGGGAGCGGGATCGCGACGAGCTCGCGCCCCGCTCGCACGACGATCAACGACTGATCGTCGTGGACGACCTTCAGCGCACGGTCGGCGGCGACGACCGCGTGACCGAGGTTCGAGAGATCGTGCGTTGGTTCGCGGTCGCCGAACCACTCGGGCTCGAGGTGCTCGAGCGACACGTGAAGGACGCTCCCGGTCTCGTTTGCGTGGACGCCCACGAACGGCTGCTCCTGCGAGGGCGTGAGCGCGCTCACCGCGGCGTGGTCGACCGTCACGAGGCCGTGGATTCGGTCGACGACCCAGGCGAAGCGCCCGTCGCGCCCGTCGAGGACCAGGGCCGGCCCGTCGGTCGAACGCGCGGTGCCGAGGCCGACGACCGGGATCACGGAGCCCGCGACCGGAGCCGCGCCAAGGGTCGCTCCGCGCGCGCGGGGCAGGGGGATGACGTCGACGCGCTCGAGCACCTCGCGTACGTCCGCGAGGGGGACGGCGATCGTCGTGTCGTTCGAAGAGACGAGGAGGAAGCGCATCAGCCGAATTCGAACCGGTCGATCGCGTCGCGGGTCTGCTTCGAGGTCGGGGCGGGTTCCATCATCGTAGCGGGAAGCTCCTCGGCGGCGGCCGCCGAAATCTCAGCGAAGTCGGAATCGATCAATCGTCCCGCGTGTTTGCTGCGCGAGCTGCGCGAGCTCGACCATGGTTGCGGTGATCTCCTCCGCGGCGGAGGCGTTCGACTGGCCGATGCGGGTCAGGTCCCCGACGCTCGCGTTGATCTCCGCGATGGCGGCCTGCTGCTGCTCCATGGCCGCCGCGATGGTCTCCGCGCGACGGTCGCTCTCCTTCACGCGGGAGGCGATGGCTTCGATGGCCGTGCGAACCGAGCTCGTGACCTCGACGCCGCGGTGCGTCTCTTTCGCCGCCCGCGAGACCAGGTCGACGATTTCCTTCACGGACTTGCCGGACGACTCCGCGAGGCGGCCGACCTGCTCGGCGACGACGGCGAAGCCCTTGCCGTGCTCACCCGCGCGCGCCGCCTCGATCGCGGCGTTCAGCGAGAGCATGTTGGTCTGGCTCGCGAGCTGCGAGATCACCTCGGTGATCCGGGTCACTTGCTCCGAGTGCTCGCGAATGGCCGAGACGACCTCGACCATCGATTCCATGTCGCGCGCGCCCGAGGCGACGAGCGTCGTGGCGTCGCGCGCCAGCTGGCTCGAATCGCGTGCGCTGGCCGTGACGTGGACGACGGCCTGGGAGGTCTGCGTCATGCCGACCGCGACCTGCTTGAGGGCGACGAGTTGGTGCTGCGCGCCGTCGGAGACTTGACCGACCGCGGCGCTCGCTTCGTGGGTGGCCGTGGCGACCTGGCGTACGGTTTGAATGACCTTCGCGAACGAGTCGTGGAGCGACTGGAGCGAACGGTTCACGTTGCTCTTGATGTCGTCGAGGCGGCCGCGCGCGGGGGCGTCGACGCGCGCGGTCAGGTCGCCGTCGGCGAGCGCCCGCATCGTCACGTCGAGCTCGGTGAGGACCTTCTCGAGGGTCCCAAGCGCGTCGTTGATGCTCGTCTTGATGGTCGCGAGGTCGCCCGAGGCGCGTGCCGTGACGCGCGCGTTGAAGTTGCCCTCGGCTGCCTGGCCCATCACCACGCCGACGTCGCGTACCGTCGCGTCCAACGCGTCGAGCATCTTGTTGACCGTCACTGCGGTTTGCCCGAGCTCGTCGCTGGACTCGACCTGGACGCGCACGGAGAGGTCACCGTGATCGGCCACGCGCTCGAGCGCTTGCTTCACGTCGGCGAGCGGTCGCGTGACCGAGCGGATGATCCAGGTCGCGAGCATTGCGCCGAGCACCAAAGCCACGAGCGTGATCGCGATCGACGAGCGAAACGCAGCAGCATAGCCGTCTTGCCCGCGCTGGTATTCTTCGGCGGCCACGCGATCTTGGAGCGCGAGCAGGTTGTGAAGCTCGTCGCGCAGCGTGTTGAAGAGCTGCATCCCGCGGCCGATGGTCTCGTCGACGGCTCGCTCGCGCTGACCTTGCGAGGCGAGGCGCAGCGTCGTGTCGCGCTGCTCACGGAACTCGGCGAGCGCGCGCTCGACGCGCCCCGCGATTTGAACCTCTTCGGGCGTGAGGTACGTGGCCTTGTACTTCGCCCACGTTCGGTCGATCGATCGGTCGATGTCGGCGATCTGCGTCAGGTAGCTCGCGCTGCGCTCGGCGTCCGAGCTCGTGGCGACGAGAACCGCGCGGAAGCGAGAGCGGTGGACCTCGTCGGTCACGCTGGCGAGGTCGATCGCGGGCACCGTGCGATCCAGGTAGACCGTGCGTAGGCTTTGCTCGAGCTTCGAGAGCTGCCCGAGGTTCAGCGCCACGATGGCGACGAGCGCTGCGAGCAGCACGCCCGTGAGGACGAAGAGGCGGGTTCCAATCGAGAGCGATGACTTCATGCGGCGGCTCCGTGCCCGTGGCGTCGACGACGGGCATGCGGCGCAATCATCGCGCGCGGCGTGCGACACCGTCGCGAAACCTTTGCTCGTTCCTCTGCCTTATTCCGTAGACCATCCGTTCAGTGCCGTTGACCCTTGCCAGGGCTCGTGCATACTGAACGCATGACCCGTTGTTCAGCGCCCCAAGCGGTCGGTCTCGCCCTCACGATCCTCGCGCTCATGGTCGCGCCAAGCGCCGCCGCGCGCCTTTCCCCAGGGCTTCCGGGTCACCCCACGGCGGCCGATTACGCCCGCTGCACGGTGCGGTCGTTCCTCGTGACCCCCAAGGCGCCCGTCGCGCCACGCACGCTGCCGCGCGGCGTCGAAGCGTCGAACCGTCGCGAGGTCGAGGCCGCGAAGGGGCCGAGCGCGGCAAAGGCGCGGGGCTGAACGCGGGAGTCTCGGGAGCGATCTCCCGTGGGTCCCAGGAGAAGAGCGGGTCTCGTGAAGGACTCGTGAAGGAAATGAGCTCCCGGTGTCACGCCGGGCCGTGGTCGCGCCCACTCCTCCAGCGCCCCCGGTCCCCGGGAGCCGCACCTCAGGAGCCCATCATGACCTCGAAGCTTCGCATCGCCCTCGTCGCCGCCCTCCTCGCCATCCCCGTCACCTCGTTCGCGGCCCAGAAGCTCGCGGCGTGCGGCTGCGGCGAGAGCTGCGGTTGCGGTGAGAGCTGCCACTGCGCCAAGTGAACCCACACGAAGGCCGCGTCGCCGGGGAATCCCTGCTACGCGGCCTTCGAGTTTCGCATGAAGGTCGCCGCGCTTCCCCCGGGTGTCGTCGCTGCCGAGCCCACGAGGGCTCCGGCCTTCGTCGCGCGCAGCGCCGCCGACGAGGCGATGGCGCGGCTCGCGGACGGTGACCGGTGCGCGCTCCGCGAGGTGCACGACGCCGTCCGCGGTCCGATGCTCCAAGCGGCCGAGCGAATCCTCGGGAGCGGCGCCGAGGCGGAAGACGCTGCGCAAAACGCCCTCCAGAAGCTCTTCGCCCAAGCGGCGGACTTCGATCGCTCTCGCCGCGTCGTGCCTTGGGCCGTCGCCCTCGCGGTGTTCGAGGCGCGCACCCTCCGAAAGAAGACGCAGCGACGGAAGATCGACGCCGTCGACACGGGGCGCTTTCAGGCGCTCGCGGCCGCCGAGGCGGAGGCGCCCGAACTCCTCGAGCGTGCGGAGCTGCAAGCGGTCGTGGAGGGGCTCGTGGGGCAGCTCTCGGAGGCGGACCGCGAGACCTTGAACGACGTGCTTGCGGAGAACGAAGATGGGCGTGGTCCGGCATTTCGCAAGCGAAAGCAGCGTGCGCTCGAGCGCCTGCGTGAAGCGTGGAGGCTCCTCAATGGCGACCGCTGACCCCCAAGATCTCTCCGCCTTCGAGGCGGCTTACACGCGCGGTCGTCGCGCTCGTGTGGTCGGCGAGCTCGTGCCGGTGTTCGCCTTCGTCGCGCTGCTCTGCTTCGTCACGGGGCTCCGTCCGCAGGTCCTGCTCATGGGAGGGGCGTCGCTCGTGCTCGCGTCGATCGCCCTTTGGCGCGGCGAAGCCATGGGGCGCGCGGTGTACCCGGGACTCCTCGTCGGCGTCGTGCCGTTTGCGTGCTCGTTCGCGGGCGGTCACCTCGGACACGTGTGCACCGGCGAGGCGTGCGTGTCGCTCTGCATGCCCCTCTGCGCCCTCGGCGGGGGTCTCGCGGGCCTCGTCGTGGCGCGCGTCGTGCGCCGTGAGCCGCGGCCGGCGCTCGCGATCGTGATGGGCGGCCTCGCGCTCGCGATCGGGTCGCTCGGCTGCCCCCACGCGGGGCTCGCGAGCCTCACCTCGATGGGGCTCGCGCTCGTGGTCCCGGTCGCCCTCGCGCGCGTGTTTACCCGTTCTCGCTGAGAGGCCGCTCTTCTTGGCGCCGCGCGGCCTCGAGTTGGCGCAGACGTGCGACGTGCAGTCCACACTCTTTGTGCTCGGGGTCTTCCCACCACCAGCGGCCCGAGCGCGCGTGGGCTCCCGGCTCGACGGCGCGCGTGCACGGTGCGCAGCCGATCGATGGATAGCCCACGTCGTGGAGCGCGTTGTAGGGAATGCGCTCGCGCTGGATGACGCTCCACACGTCGTCGTCGGTCCATGCGGCGAGCGGGTTCAGCTTCACGCGCGCGCCGTCGTGCTCGACGAGGCCGGTCTCCGTGCGCGTCACGCTCTGCGTGCGGCGTAGGCCCGTGATCCACGCGTCGACTCCGCGGAGCGCACGCTCGAGCGGCTCGAGCTTCCGCACGGCGCAGCACGCGTGGCGCGCCTCGAGCGCGTGGTAGAAGCCGTTCGGGCCTTGGCGGCGCACGAGGTCTTCGACGGCGACGGTGTTCGGAAACACGCTCTCGATGCGCAGGCCGTAACGCGCTTCGAGCTGCTCGTGGAGCTCGTAGGTCTCTTGCGGCAGTCGTCCCGTGTCGAGCGTGAAGATGCGAATCGGCGGCGCGCCCTCGCGCACGAGGCCCGCGACCGCGTGCACGAGCACCACGTCTTCGGCGCCGAGGCTCGACGCGATCGCGAGACGCTCGCCGAAACGCTCCTGTGCGCGGGCAAGGAAGCGCGTGAGCAGGGAAGGGTCTGCGAGGTCGTCGAAGTCGGTCGGCACGCTCATGGCTTCACTTTCTTGCGCCACGCGCGCTTCGGGAGTTGCGCGCTGCGGCGTAGTCTCTTATAACAGAACCATGTCCGAGATAACGGAAACGCGCAACGCTTCAAACGTGGGTGTTTCGCCCTTGGGTAGGGAATCAGCAGATCGAGGCCAGGTCAACCATGGGAGTGGAAGCTTCGCGGAACTCGCGCAAGAGGCTGCTTCGCTAGACGACCTCGAGGCCGAGGCCATCTTCATCCTCCGTGAAGTGGCGGCCGAGCGCGAGCGCCCCATGCTCCTCTTCAGCGGCGGCAAAGACTCGATCGTGTTGCTGCGCCTCGCGGAGAAGGCGTTTCGTCCGGCGCGCTTCCCGTTCCCGCTCGTGCACGTGGACACGGGGCACAACTTCCCCGAGGTCATCGCCTTCCGCGACGCGCGCGTCGCCGAGCTCGGCGAGCGCCTCGTGGTGTCGTCCGTCGAAGAGATGATCCGCCAAGGGCGCGCCCGCGAAGAGGTCGGGCCGCGCGCCTCGCGCAACCGTTTGCAGACCGTGGCGCTCCTCGACGTCATCGAGAAGAACGGCTTCGACGCGGCCATCGGCGGCGCGCGCCGCGACGAAGAGCGCGCCCGCGCGAAAGAGCGGGTTTTCAGCTTCCGCGACAGCTTCGGCCAGTGGGACCCGAAGAACCACCGTCCGGAGCCGTGGGCGCTCTACAACGGCTTCGTGCACCGCGGCGAGCACCTGCGCGTGTTCCCGCTCTCGAACTGGACCGAGCTCGACGTGTGGGCGTACATCCGCCGCGAACGTCTCGCGCTGCCGAGCATCTACTTCGCCCACGAG
>CAIOHM010000033.1 GCA_903858055.1 uncultured delta proteobacterium | reverse complement strand
TGCTCCGCGACGGTGGCGAAGAGCGCTCCCACGAGCTCGTCGACGCGCTCCGCGCACGCGAAACGGATCTCGCGACCGCCAAGGACGCCTACGAACTCAAGAAGTCGGAGCTCGGCTCCCTCGACGGCGATCTCAAGGGGCTCCGTCAGCGCGAGACCCAGGAGCGCGAAGCGGTCACGCGCCTCGAAATGCAGCTCCGCGAGCTCACGCTCGCACGCGAGCACCTCATTGAATCCGTGCAGGAGCGTTTCCGCGGGCTCGAACTGCGAACGGTCGTGAGCGACTTCCACCTGCGGCCGCCCCCCACGGCGGAGACGCGCGCGCGCACGAGCGAGCTCGCTCAGCTCCTCGATCGCATGGGGAGCGTGAACCTCGACGCCGTGCGCGAGGCGAAGGAGGCCGACGAGCGCCTCCAATTCTACTCGAAGCAAAAGGCCGACCTCGACGAGGCGCTCGCCGATCTCCAGCGCGCGATTCAGCAGATGAACCGCGAGTCGCGCCGCCTCTTCAAGGAGACCTTCGAGGCGGTGAACACGAAGTTCCAGGAGCTATTCCCGAAGCTCTTCCGCGGCGGCCAAGCCTCGCTGCGGCTCACGAACCCCGAGGACCTCCTCGAGACCGGCATCGAGATCCTCGCGCAACCGCCGGGCAAAAAACTCTCGAGCATCGAGCTCATGAGCGGCGGCGAAAAGGCGCTCACCGCGGTGTCGCTCATCTTCGCGATGTTCCAGGTCCGCCCGTCGCCGTTCTGCATCCTCGACGAAGTCGACGCGCCGCTCGATGAGGCGAACGTCGCGCGCTACAACGAGGCCATTCGAACGATGACCGATCGCAGCCAGTTTATCTTGATCACCCACATCAAGAAGACGATGCAAATGGTCGACGTGCTCTACGGCGTTACGATGCCCGAACCCGGCGTCTCGAAGCTCGTCAGCGTTCAAGTCAACGATTCGGCACAGAAGCGGATGGCCTCGCTCGGCAACGCCCGCGTCGCATGACGTCCGCGCGGGACCAGGTCGAGGCTCTCTCGGCCGAGCTCGAGGAGCGGTGTGTGCGTGCGATCGCGGCCGAGTGGTTTGGCCTCAACTTGCTCTTCTTCAAGGGCCGTCTTCGCCGCCCTGCCTTCGTGCTTGCGCGCGAGCGCACCCGTCTCGGCTATTGGGATCGCGCGAGCCGAACGCTGGCGATCACCCATGCGTGCGCGCTCGAACACCCCTGGCCCGTGGTGATCGACGTGCTCAAGCACGAGATGGCCCACCAGTACGTAGACGAAGTGGAAGGCGTCTTCGGTGAGACGGCGCACGGTCCGCGATTCCGTGAGGTATGCAACCGTCTCGGAATCGACGCGCGCGCGTCGGGCACGCGTCCGCGCGAAGCGAGCGACGAAGACCGCGTGATCGAGAAGGTCGCGCGCCTGCTCGCCCTCGCGGGCAGCGCGTCACCGCACGAGGCCGAGGCCGCCATGACCGCGGCGCGACGCCTGATGCTCAAGCACAACGTCGAGGCTTTGCCCGCGCGGCGTGATTACGGCACGCGGCTCCTCGGGTCGCCGAAGGGGCGCACGATGGAGCACGAGCGCCGCGTGGGCATGCTGCTCGGCGAGCACTTCTTCGTCGAGGTGCTCTGGATCGCCGTGTACGTGCCCACCACGGGCAAGCGCGGCCACGTGCTCGAGATCGCGGGCACGGAGGCGAACCTCGCCATGGCCGAGTACGCGTTCGCCTTCATTCACCGCGCCGCCGAAGAGGCGTGGAAGGCCCACAAGAAAACGGAGAAGCTCCGCGGCAACGGCGATCGGCGCGCCTACTTGGCGGGGGTCGTCGCAGGCTTTCATCGCCGCCTCGACGCGGACGCCCGCCAGCAGAAAGATGCGGGCCTCGTGTGGGTCGGTGACGCGGACCTCCACACGTTCTTTCGTCAACGGCACCCGCGCATCGTCCACGTGCGCCGCGGTTCGCAGGCCGGGCGCGAGGCCTTCGGTGCGGGGCAGCACGAAGGGCAGAAGCTCGTGCTCCACCGACCCGTCACGGGGGCGCCCTCCGACCGCGGACGTCTCCTCCCCGGTTCCTCGCGGTGAGTGTGCACAGCCCCTTTCCGATCCGTTGAAATCGTGTGAATCTTCGCGCATCAATCCTGGTGGAGGAAGAGGAACTCATGCGACGAGCAATCACGTGCGCGGCCATGCTTTTGGCAGCGTGCACGGGCGACCTTGGGCCTGACGAGAAGACGGGCACCGAGGCCTCGCTCGGTCAGTCGGGCGCCGCGTTTTCGGCCGACCTTGCGGGCTTCAAGAATGGACCGCTCCCGTGGCTCGGCGCTTCGGGCGTCGCCGTCCAGAGCGGAGCGATCACCCTCGGCGCGACCGCGTCGATCGGCCAGCTCATCCTCCCATACTCCCTTCGGCCGCGAACGTCCGAGGGCGGCGGCTTCGACTCCACAATCACCGTCGAAGCGGAGGTCCCGTTCGGCGCGCAGCTCATCGTCGGTCGCGGGCGGCTCCGTGACAACCTCAACCAGGCCGGCGTCGGCGTGATCGTCGCCCCTTCGTCGAGCAGCGGCACGCCCACGAGCTTCCTCATCGGTCTCGGCCTCGGCACCTTCGCGAGCGCCCCGGTGCCGCTCGCCTGCGGCGGCACGCCGCTCGGCCAGTCGACGCTGCTCATCCCGACGCCTGCAGGCACGAGCGCCGTCACGGGCATCACGTCGATGGACCTCGGCCGCCAGACCATCGCCCTCCCCTCGGCACCGCAGCTCGCGCTCCTCGCGAACGACATCACGGGCGGCCATGGCACGGCGGCCCTCGCGCCCACGCGGCAAACGCTCACCTTCAAGTTCAAGAAGAGCGGCGACGGCGCTGGCACGGTCACGGCCACGCAAGACGAGCGCGAGCTCTTCGGCGCACAGAGCCTCGACGCCGCCGCGATCGAAGGCCGCTCGCTCGCGTGCAAGCTCTCCTGGGCCACGTGCGAAGCGATCTGCGCGAACCCGCTCAATGCGCTCTTCGTCTTCGGTCGTCCGTGCACCGAGAACGCGTGCCGTGACGGCGCCACGACACTGACCGAGTCGGCGATCAACCCCGATCCCGGTGACTTCTCGGGCGCCGAGACCTGCCGCCAGAACACGGGCTGCAACACGGCACCGGCGCCGTCGTCGCAGGTCACGCTGACCGCCAAGACCGCGGTACGCGAGGTCTTCCGCAACGACGCAGCCTCGAACGAAATCCTCTTCCAGCTCGTGCGCGGCCGCTCCGGTCAGGCGCCACGCATCTTCCGCATTCAAGTCGATCGTTGAGGCCCACCATGAGGACGCACACCCTTCTCGCACTCGGTCTCACGCTCGCGTCGCGCGCCTTCGCGCAAGACGCGGCCGCCTCGCCCCCCGCCGTCGAGCCCGCGGAGGCTCCTGTCGCCACCGCGCCGGCCGCCATTCCCGCCGCGCCGGCGCCAATCCCGGCTCCCGCGGCCGCCACGCAGCACGTCACCCCGAGCGCCCACTGCGACTGCGAAGGCGGCCGTAAGGAGATCCTCTCCTTCGGCATCTCCACCGGTCTCCGCGCGAACATGGCCAGCCTCGGCGACACCATCGCCAAGGACGGCACGGTCGAGCTCGGCTCGAACACCGCGCTGCGCGCCCTCGGCGGCACGAAGAACGTCTTCCAGAGCGGCAAAGACGACGCGGTGCTCCTCCACAACTCGTCGAGCACCAACTCCGCCTACAAGTTCCTCGACCGCCAGGAAAACTCAGGCGCCCTCATGGGCATCACCGTCGGCGGCGAGGTCAAGCTCGAGCTCGCGAAGCTCGTCGATCTTCCGCTCTTCATTCGCGCGGGTGCAGACTACACCTTCCGCGTCGGCGGCGGCTACTCGGAGCGCGTGCTCGGCAGCGCGATCGAGAACGCGACCCCCCTCGGCGGTGCCGTGCGCGACGCGACCGGCGGCGTGACGGGCGGAACGATGAGCTACCAGTTCGACGCGCGCTGGCTCGAGCTGCCGCTGACGATCGGCCTGAGCATCCCCATCGAGGGCGGCCACAAGGTCTACGGCGGCTTCGGCCCGAGCTATTACCGCGGCGGCTTCTCGGTCGATCTCAACATGGACGAGCGCTACGTCCGCGCGGCCACGACGCTCCTCGACGGCAACACCGTGTACGGGCCGCTCGTCTCCAACGCGCTCAACGAGAAGATCGACTTCACGTGGGCCGGCCTCGGCTTCAACTACGTGCTGGGCCTCGAAGCCCGCGTCGGCGATCGCAACGCGCTCTTCTTCGAGTACGCGGCGACCGGCGGCGCCGACACCCGCTTCTCCAGCGCGCCCAGCGCGGACGGCCAGCGATTTCTCACGGCCGTCAACAGCGGCGTTACCGGCGGCGTCGTCGTGCCCGCGCAGGCCGACGACCGCTTCTTGAAGCGCATCGCCTACCCGGTCGTGCTCGGCGGCGGGTTCTTCCGCATCGGCTACCGGTTCTACGCGCTCTGAGCGCCCGCGCCGCGCGAACGACGCCGGCGCATGACCATCAAAGAGAGCGCTGCGATCCACGCGATTGCGGCGCTCTTCGTTTGCGCAGGCCCCGCGAGGCGGCAACCGCAGCCCCCGCTCTCTTCCTTCGGGGCCACCGCCCCCGCGTCGACGCTCGACGTGCCCGCATAGGGCGCCCCTGCGTCGACCGGCGGCGCGACACGCTTCGCGCTCGGGCCCGCGAGGCGAAGCGACCCGAAGTAGGTCACGTCGTCCCACCCCTGCGCGTCGCTGAACTCGTCGACGCTCTCCGCGGCGCCGACCGAAGCGCCAGCGGTCGGCCAGCACGTGTAGCCCTCGTCGCCGCGCGCACAGGGATCCGCCTTTCCGTCGCCGTTCACGTCCGCGAACGCGATCGTCTCGTAGCGGCCCGCGTCGCTCCAACCCGCGGAATCCGCGAGCGCCGTCGCGGCGAGCACCTGGGCGAAGGCGCCGCCCTCGAACCCATAACAGCGCACACCAAGCGCCGCGCGCGCGCACAGGTCCGCCTTCCCGTCCCCGTTCACGTCGGCGACCCGCAGCGTCGCGTGGTACCGCTCGAGGTTCCAGCCATCGGCGTCCTTCATCCAATTGGCAAGCACTTCGGCGCCGAAGCCGGTGCCCGTCGACAACGCGCAGCGCAGCCCGTTCACGCCACGCGCGCATGCATCGGCCTTGCCGTCTCCGTCGACGTCCGCGAAGCGCACGCTCGAGAAGTACTTGAGGTCGCCCCAGCCGGCGTCGTCGCTCCACTCAGGGCCCGCGAAGGGAGCAGCGAACGCCGCGCCATCGAAGCGCGCACACAGAATGCCGCTCGCGCCGCGGATACACGCGTCCCGAAGGCCGTCCCCGTCGATGTCCGCAAACGCGAGCGTCGACCACGTGCGTGCACGTTCGAAGCCCGCAGCGTCGGACCACGAGGGACCCGAAACTTCGGGACCGAAGCCGGCCCCCGTCGAGAGATGGCACACGACGCCCTTGGCGGCGCGCGCGCAGAGATCGTCACGGCCGTCGCCGTCGAGGTCGACGAGACGAATCGTCAGCGCGTACTTGGCAGCAGCCCAGCCCGCGGCATCCGTCCACGCCGGACCGCGCACGGCGGCCCAGCCCCCGGAAGGCTTCGACGCTTGGCACTCGACGCCGTTCGCCGGGTGCCGGATGCAGAAGTCCGCGCGCCCGTCGCCGTTCAGGTCGCCGACGCGGAGGGTGGTTCGCGTGAAGCGGGCGTCGTAGCCGAGCGCGTCGGACCACGGGATCGTCGAGGGACCGGCCTCGAAGCCGCTTGCGGTGCGCAGCTTGCAGAATACACCGGATGCGCCGCGGCCGCACACGTCGGCCATGCCATCGCCGTTCACGTCGGTCGTCGTCGTCGACGCCGAGACCGCCGCGTGACGCTCCACGAACGCGTCCTCGCAAACGTCACCTTCGTCGGTCTGTCCGTCACAGTCGTCGTCGACGCCGTTGCACACCTCCGCGGTCGGCGTGCACGCCGTGACCCCGGCGAGCGCTTCGAGCTGCGCGACGGTTCCATCGAACACGTTGACGTCGACATTTCCTGGAATACCCGGAACGGAACCGCTGTCCGAGTACTGCCAGAGGGTCCACTTGGTCCACGGTCGCGGCGTATCCGGGCAGCCGGTCGTGTAGGCCGCGAGCCAGAGCGGGTTGCCGAGGAACGCCGTCGACTGAACGTTGTCGTTCCAGAAGTACTTACCCGTGTAGATGATCGGCTTCTTTCCCGTGCCGCGCTCGACGATCGCGATCCAGTCCGCGACCTTCTGCGCATACGCGGCCGGCGTCACGCCGTTCGGCGTCTGCTCGACGTCGATGACCGCGGGGAGGTCTCCCGCACCGAGGACGCCGAGCTCGCGCACGACGAGGTTCGCTTGCGCCGTCGTGTCTTGCGCCGGCAGGAAGTACTGGTAGGCGCCGCGCAGAATGCCGTTCGCCTTCGTCTCGGACCAATTGCGCCGAAACGTCGAATCGACGCCGGCCTGCGCCCCGTAGCTGAGTCGCAGGAACGCGAAGCGCTTTCCCGACGCGCGCACCTGGGCCCAATTGATGGTCGAGCCCTGCCAAAACGAGACGTCGATGCCTTCGACTTTGTTCGCGCCGCCGCAGTAGACGACCGCTTGCTCGACGGAATCGAACGAATCAGCTCCCGGCGGAGCGCTCGCGCAACCGAGCTGAAGCCCGCCGAGGGCGGAAGCACACGCGACGAGCGAACCAATGCGACGGAGGACCACACCCATGACCTCGCCCCCTACACCGAGCGTGGCGACAGGTGAACGGTCCCCAGAAAAAACCGCGGCGACACGTCGCCGAGGTTGTGCCCAATGCTCAGCCGTGGTCCCGTCCGGCATGCGGCGTCACTCGCCGCGGAAGCTTGAACGATGGACGACGCGGTTCGCGAATTTCTCCAAGAAAGCACCGAGAATCTCGATCGAGTCGATCGTGACATTCTCGACCTCGAGCAGGACCCGGCGGCCAGCCAGCCGATCGCGAGCCTGTTCCGAACGATTCACACCATCAAGGGGACGTGCGGCTTCTTCGGCTTCGTCCGACTCGAGAAGATCACGCACACCGGCGAGAACATCCTCGGCCGCATTCGCGACGGCAAGCTCGCGTGGCGCGCCGACATCGGAAACGTCCTCCTCGAAATGGTCGACGAGATCCGCCGCATCATGGCGCGCATCGACCAGAACGGGGAAGAGGGGCCCGGCGACGACACGGCGCTCCTCGCCAAGCTCGCCGAGATCCTCGAGGAGAGCGGCGGCGCAAGCAAGCCTCCGAGCCGGCGACCGGCCGCGATCGTACCGGCTTCGAGCGGACCGCAAACGCGCGGCGCCGCACAGCTCGCGAGCCCGGGCGGCTTTTCGGCCCAAGCTTCGGAGTCGCTCACGAGCCCGGTGGTCCCCGCGGCCGCGCCCGTCCCCCGCGACGTCTCGGCAGCCAAAGCCCCAGCCGCGCCGCTCGCTGGCGAACCCGCCGGCGAAGCGAAGGGCGCGACGGACCAGACCGTGCGCGTCCACGTCGAGCTCCTCGACAAGCTCGTGAACCTCGTCGGCGAACTCGTCCTCGTTCGCAATCAAGTGTTGCAGTATGCATCCACCGCCGAGGATCCGAACTTCGCGCCGATCGCCCAGCGCCTCGGGCTCATGACGACCGAGCTGCAAGAGGGCGTCATGAAGACGCGCATGCAGCCGATGGCGAGCCTCTGGGGCAAGCTCCCGCGCATCGTCCGCGACGTGGCGGTCCAATGCGGCAAGCGCGTGCGCCTCGACACCGAGGGCGCCGAGACCGAGCTCGATCGCACCCTCATCGAGGCCGTGAAGGACCCACTCGTTCACATCCTTCGCAACGCCGTCGACCACGGCATCGAAGCGCCGGAGGCGCGCCAAGCAGCGGGAAAGAACGCCGAAGGGCGCTTGCTCTTGCGCGCGTTCCACGAGAACGGCCTCGTCGTGCTCGAGATCATCGACGACGGCCGCGGCATGGATCAGGAGCGCATCAAGGCGAAGGCCCTCGAGCGCGGGCTCGTGTCCGAAGAAGCGTTGGCCCGCCTCTCGGAGCGCGAAGTCCTCGCGTTCATCTTCCACCCGGGCTTCTCGACCGCCGCGCAGGTCACGAACATCTCCGGGCGCGGCGTCGGCATGGACGTCGTGAAGACGAACGTCGAACGCATCGGCGGCACCGTGGAACTCCTGAGCCGCTTTGGCTCCGGCACCACGGTACGCATCAAGCTCCCGCTCACGCTCGCGATCGTTCCCGCGCTCATCGTGAAGGCGTGCGGCGCGCCCTACGCCATCCCCGAAGCGAACGTGCTCGAGCTCGTCCGCGTCGACATGGAGCGCGAGACCCACGCGATCGAATACGTCCTCGGCTCGCCCGTCTTCCGCCTCCGTGACAAGCTCCTGCCGCTCGTCGAGCTCGGTGCGCTCTTGAAGGTCGACGGCGGCATCTCGGCGCAGGCCCGTGCGAACGGCGAGCTCGGCATCGTGGTCTTGCAGTCGAACGACCGTCTCTTCGGCCTCATCGTCGACGAGATCACGGACATCCAAGACATCGTCGTGAAGCCTCTGGCTCGTCAGCTGCAAGAAGTCGACGCCTTCGCTGGCGCGACCATCCTCGGCGACGGGCGCATCGCGCTCATCCTCGACATCACGGGTGTCGCGAAGCGCGCGAACCTCAACGTCGAGACCGGCGATCTCGGCGAAGAGTCGATGCCCGCGAGCATGCGCTCGTTCGACGAACAGACGACCTTCCTCGTCTGCGCCGCGACCGACGACGGCCGCTTCGCCCTCCCGCTCGAACTCGTTGCACGCCTCGAGGAGTTCGAGGCCGCGAAGGTCGAGCGCCTCGGCGACCGCACCGCCGTGCAATACCGCGGCCACGTGATGCCCGTCATCGACGTGGAGACGCTCCTCGGCGGCGGCTCCGCGGTCGACCACGCCAAGAAGAGCGGCGATACGCTCCCCGTTATCGTCTTCTCGCGCGACGGCGTGACCGTCGGCATGGCCGTGCACCGCGTCGTCGACGTCGTCGAAGACGTCGCGATCACGGACCGCACCGCGGGTCGTCCGGGCGTCCACGGCTACTCGGTGGTGGGCGGTCGCGTGACCGAGGTCCTCGACGCCCCTACCCTCGTGCGTCGCGGCGTCCCCTGGTTCTTCGGCCCGAGCCGTGAGGTGAACCCGTGAGCCGTTACCCCGCACAACTCTGCACCTTCTTCGTCGGCGACTACCACTTTGGCGTCGACGTGCTCCAGGTGCAGGAAGTCCTGCGCTTCCACGAGATGACCCCGGTGCCGCTCGCGCCGCCCGTCGTGCGTGGACTCATCAACCTACGCGGTCAAATCGTCACTGCGCTCGACCTCCGCCACCGGCTCCGGCTCGCGCCTGCCGCGCCGCACGTCGAGCACGCCAATGTCATCGTTCGAACGAACGACGGGGCCGTGAGCCTCCTCGTCGACGAAGTCGGTGACGTCATCGACGTCGGCCACGCCTCGTTTTCGGCTCCTCCTCCCACGCTCTCGAGCACGGCGCGCACCGTCATTTCCGGTGTGTGCAAGCTCGATCGCCAACTCCTCCTCATTCTCGACGTTCGTCGCACCCTCGACATCGCCTCGGAAGCCTCGGAACCATGAGCTACTCGCCCTACGAATCGCAGTCCGTCCAGATCCCCGTTCCCACCGGTTCGTTTCGCGCGCCGAGCCGCATGGCCGACCGCTACGGGATGACCGAACACGCCGTGGCGCTGCGCCGCGAGTGGATCCGCCTCGGCAACGAGGACCGCGAGATCCTCACCAAGCTCATCCCCTGGTCGGAAGAGGTCGGCGGCAAGCTCGTGCAAGAGTTCTACGACTGGCAGTTCGGTTTCGAGCCGACGCGTCGCTTCTTCGAGCGCATGGCGGCGAAGAAGGGCATCACGCTCTCCGCGCTGCGCCAGCACGTCGAATCCGCGCAGCTCAGCTACTTCAAGCGCATCTTCACGGGCGCCCGTGAAGGCTTCGGCGTCGAGTACCTCGAAGACCGTCTCCGCGTCGGTGTGGTGCACGACCGCATCGATCTGCCCTTCAAGTTCTACGTCGGCTCGTACGCCGAATACGAGCGCCTCCTCCGCATCTACCTGCGCCGCAGCTTCACGGACCGCGACTTCACCGACGCGGCCGAGCTCTCGATCCACAAGGTCTTCAACCTCGACCTCCAGGCGATCGGCGACGCGTTCCTCCTCTCGACCCTCGAGTCGATGGGGCTTTCGGTCGAAGACATCCCGTGCGACCGCGACTCGGACCGCACCGAGCACATCGACAAGGTGAAGTCCGACGTGGCGCGCCTCCTGGCCCAAGCCGACGCCATCGCGAACAACCGCCTGAGCGATCCGTCCTTCGAAGTGCGCGTGACCGGAGTGCTCGGCAACGCCTTCGGCCGCATGGTCGACAACCTCAACAACATCCGCTCCTTCGTGCGCCTCGTCCGCGACAGCGCCCACGGCCTCGCGGGCTCGTCGGAGGAGCTGAAGGCGGTCGCCAACCAGATGACGAACGCCGCGGACCGCACCTCGCACCAAGCAGGCGGCGTGTCGGCAGCCGCTGAACAGGTCAGCCTCAACGTGCAAGCGGTCGTGACCGCCACCGAAGAGACGAGCGCCAGCGTTCGCGAAATCGCGAAGAACGCTGCCGAAGCCGCGCGTGTCGCGACGGGAGCCGTTCGCCTCGCAGACACCACGAACAAGATCGTCGCGAAGCTCGGCGACTCGTCGGCCGAAATCGGCAAGGTCGTGAAGGTGATCACGTCGATCGCCCAGCAGACCAAGTTCCTCGCGCTCAACGCGACCATCGAGGCGGCGCGTGCCGGCGAGGCCGGCAAGGGCTTCGCCGTCGTCGCGAACGAGGTCAAGGAGCTCGCGAAAGAGACCGCGAAGGCGACCGAGGACATCAGCGCGCGCATCGAGGCGATCCAGGGCGACTCGCAGAACGCCGTCACGGCCATCGGCGAGATCGGCAACGTGATCGTGTCGATCAACGACTACCAAACGACCATCGCCGCCGCCGTCGAAGAGCAGACCGCGGCGACGAACGAGATCAGCCGCAACCTCAGCGAGGCGGCCTCGGGCGTTGGCCACATCGCGCAGAACGTCACGGGCGTGGCCGAAGAGGCGCGCGGCGCGGCCTCGGGCGCAGCGAACACCAACGACGCAGCGGGCGAGCTCACGAAGCTCGCTGCCGAGCTCCAGCGCCTCGTCGCCAACTTCGACGTCTGACCCTGAGGAATTCGGCATGACGAAAGCTTCGGCCTAATGGCGAGGATCAAGGTCCTCGCCGCCGACGACTCCACGGTGGCACGACGCTTCCTCGCGGAGGCGATCGGGTCCGACCCCGAGCTCGAGCTCGTCGCCCTCGCAGGCAACGGGCGCGTGGCCCTGGACCGCCTTGAGAATGCCGACCCCGACGTCGTCGTCCTCGACGTCGAGATGCCCGAGCTCGATGGGCTCGCGACGTTGGCCGAAATGAAGCGCCGGAGGCCTCGTCTCCCGGTCATCATGTTCAGCACGCACACCGAGCGCGGCGCGGCGACGACGCTCGACGCGCTGGCGATCGGCGCGAGCGATTACCTTCACAAGCCCACGGCGCTCGGCCTCGGCAAGTCGAACGACGACGAAGTTCGCGCGGCCCTCGTCGCGAAGATCAAGCTGCTCTCGTACAAGCCGCTCCAAGGGCGCGCCCCTGGCTCCGTGCGGGTCGCGAAGCCCTTCGAGCCGACGAGGATCGAGTGCGTCGCGATCGGCGTCTCCACGGGCGGCCCCAACGCCCTCGCGGAAGTCTTCAAGGCGCTCGTCGAACCCCTGCCCGTCCCCGTGTACATCGTGCAGCACATGCCCGCCGTGTTCACGAGGCGCCTCGCGGAGCGTCTCGATTCGCTCGGCAGCATGCGTGTCTGCGAGGCCGAGGAGGGGATGCTCGCGCTCCCGGGTCGCGCGTACGTCGCCCCCGGAGACTTTCACCTCACGGTGGACGGCGACATGCATCGCCCGCTCCTTCATCTCGACCAAAACGAGCAGGAGAACTCCTGCCGTCCCGCCGCCGACGTGCTCTTCCGTTCCGTCGCACGCGTGTATGGTGCACGCTGTCTTGGCGTCGTGCTCACGGGCATGGGGCAAGACGGCCTCCGCGGCGCCGAGCTGATGCGCCAAGGCGGCGCGTCGGTCATCGCCCAAGACGAAGCCACGAGCGTCGTCTGGGGTATGCCCGGCTCCGTGGTCCGGGCGCGCGTCGCCTCCGAAGTCCTTCCCATCGAGGGGGTCGCCGGCGCGATCGCCCAGCGTGCGACGTTCGGTCGCTCGCGAGGCAGTTATCCCTCATGACAATCTCGTCCTCCGACTTCGACTTCGTGCGACGACTGGCTCAGTCGGTCGCGGGCTTCTTGCTCGAAGACGGAAAGGAATACCTCGTCGAGACGCGCCTCGGCCCCATCGCGAAAGCGGAGGGCTGCGCACACGTCACGGAGCTCGTCTCGCGGCTGCGCTGGCAAAGCCAACCGAACCTCATCGAGCGTGTCGTCGAGGCGCTCACGACGAACGAGACCCTGTTCTTCCGCGACATGCGCCCGTTCGACCACCTGAAGCGCGACGTCTTCCCGGAGCTCTTCGCACGCAACCTTGGTCAACCGCTCCGGGTTTGGAGCGCGGCGTCGTCGACGGGCCAGGAGCCCTACAGCATCGCGATGATGCTCGTGGAGCACTTCCCGCTTCAGGCGTCGCTCGTGTCGATCCTTGGAACCGACCTCAGCACGGAGGTCCTCGAGCGCGCGCGCCAGGCTCGGTTCTACGAGAGCGAAATGCAGCGTGGGCTCACGGAAGATCAGCGCCGCCGCTTCTTCGATCGCGTCGGGAACGAGTACCAGCTGCAGGCGCGCATTCGCGAGATGGTCGAGTTTCGTCAGCTGAACCTCTCCACGCCATTTCAGAACCTCCCGCTCTTCGACGTGGTGCTCCTGCGCAACGTCCTCATCTACTTCGACCTCGCGGGGAAGCGCTCGGTGCTGAGCCGCATCAAGGGCGTGCTCAAGCCCGGCGGGTTCTTGCTCCTCGGGTCTTCCGAAACGCTCCTCGGCATCGACGACGACTTTCTCGCGCTCCGCGACAGCGGCACCACGAGCTACCGCTTCGGCGAGAATGTAGGCGTGCCCGCGCCCGTCGCCGGTGCCGCCACAGCGAAGTCGTCCACGCACATGCGCGCCGCCGCGCCCGGAGCGCCCTCGAACGCGCCGCGCATGCCGCCCATGGCCAGCGAACCGCCGAAGAAGGCGTCGAAGTCGCTTCCTCCGCAGGTGGCGAGGCTCAAGGACTTGCAGTGGCCCGAATGGAAGGCCCCCACGGAAGACAAGGGCTCGAAGAAGCCGTAAGCGTCGCAAACGCGCAACCTGCAATCTGCAAACAAAAGCGCCGCGCTCCCGAAAGAGACGCGGCGCTCGTCCGTCTCGATGACCGTCAGTTCATGTCGGGCTTCGGCGTGCTCTTCGTGCTCTTCGGGAGTTCCGGGGCCTTCGCGAGGTCGGCGTTGACCTCACCGGTGAGCGCCCCGAGGAAGGTCGCGATCGAGGCGACCTCTTCCTTCGAGAGCTCGAGGCCGAGCTGGTGCTTGCCCATGAGCGCGACCGCCTCTTCGAGCGTCTTCACCTTGCCGTCGTGGAAGTACGGCGCGGTCTTCGCCACGTTGCGGAGGCTCGGGACCTTGAAGAAGAACTTATCGGCCTCGTTCTTGGTCTTGTCGAAGCGCCCGAGGTCCGCGGTCTCGTAGGGCACCTTCGCGCCGAGCTTCTGGAACGAGTTGCCGCCCACGAGTTCCCCGTTGTGGCACGAGAAACAGCCCTTCTCGTAGAAGGTGTCGAAGCCTTTCTTCTCCGCTTCGGTCAGCGCGCTCTCGTCGCCCGCGAGGAACTTGTCCCAGCGCGCTGGCGTGGTGAGCTTGCGCTCGAACGCCGCGATGGCGTTCGCCATGTTGTCGAAGGTGACGGGCTTCTTCTCGCCGGGGAACGCCTCCGCGAAGGCCTTCACGTACTCGGGAATCGAGTTCAGCACCTTCTCGACCGCCGCGCCGTCGGCCATGGCCATCTCGCCCGGGTTCGTCACGGGACCGTGCGCTTGCTCCTCGACGGTGTCCATGCGGCCGTCCCAAAACTGCTTGATGTGACCTGCAGCGTTGAGCGTGGTCGGCGAGTTGCGCCCGCCGCGCTGACCCTTGTGGCCCGGGCTCGTAGGCTCGCCGTCCTGGCCGAACTTCGCGAGGTCATGGCAGCTGTTGCAGGAGATTTGCTGACTCTTCGAGAGGCGCGGCTCGAAGTAGAGCTGCTGCCCGAGGCGCACGCGCGCGTCGTTCGAGGCGAGCGCAGGCTCGTCGAAGTTCGCACGCAGCGTCTTGAAGAGCACGAGGCGGCTCTTGTCGCTCGCGGGCTTCGGAGCCTCCTTCACCTCGGCGACGGGCGCCGGCGCGGGCTTCGCAGGTTCGGACTTCTTCTCGCAACCCACAGCGGCAATCGCCGCCGCGAAGGTGGCACCCAGGAGGAACGTCGTTCGCATGGACGAGATTGAAGGGGCGCGCGTGGCAGTTGTAAAGATCCGTGCGAAGAATCTCACGGAAGAGTCGGCCGATCGTCGTTTCCGTTTACCCCTCGCGGTTCACCATCCACGCGCTGAACTCGGAGAGGAACCCGCGGAAGCGCGGCAGGTGCTCCGCGGGAAAACCGAAGCGCTCCTCGGCGCCCTCGAGCGTCTCTTCGAAGCAACGAAGCCACTCGCGGCGGGCGGCTTGATCGATCGCGAAGGGCAAGTGGCGCGCGCGCATGCGTGGCGCTCCGTAGCGCTCGTGGAAGAGGGGCGGACCGCCGAAGAGACCCACGAGGAAGCACGCGAGCTTCTCGGAGGCGGCCGCGTGATCCTCCGGGAACAGGTGCCCGATGCTGGAGCCCGCGAGGCGCGCGTAGAAGTCGCGGCACATCGCGAAGATGGCCTCTTCGCCCATCGCGGCGAAGATCTCTTTGCTCGGCGGCGCCCCTTGCGGCGGCCCCGAAGGCGGGGTCCAAAACTCCATGAGGCCTCAGTGCCCGTGAAGCTTGCGAAAGCGCGCCATGAAGTCGACGAGGTCGAGGACCCAGGTCTCCTCCACCGCGTTATAGAGGCTCGCGCGGATGCCGCCGACGATGCGGTGGCCCTTGAGGCCCACGAGCCCCTCGCCCTCGGCCGCCTTGACGAAGGCCGCCTCGAGCTCCGGCGTGGGGAGACGGAAGACGACGTTCATGCGCGAGCGCGCCGCCGGGTCGACGGGGCTCGTGAAGAAGCCCGCCGAGCTCGCGATCGCGTCGTAGACGAGCTTCGACTTGTGGTCGGCCATCGCCTCCATCGCCACGAGGCCGCCTTGCTCGTCGATCCACCGGGCCACTTCGCGGACCAGGTAAACGCCGAGCGTAGGCGGCGTGTTGTAGAGGGAACGGTTCTCGATCGCCGTGCGGAACTGGAAGATCACGGGAATGTCGTTGCGGCACGCGTCGGCCCAGGCCTTGTCGACGATGACGATCGTCACGCCGCTGGGGCCCGCGTTCTTCTGCGCGCCCGCGTAGACGCACGCGAACTTCGCGAGGTCCATCGGCCGCGAGACGAAGTCGCTCGACATGTCCGCGACGAGCGGCGACGAGACCGTCGGGAGCGCCGCGGGGCCGCCGAGGTCGAACTGAACACCGTCCACGGTCTCGTTCGTCGTGAGATGAACGTAGGCGTCGCTCGCTTCGAAAGGCACCGAGCCCTGCGCGGGCACGCTGGCAAAGGCCCAACCCTCGGCGCGCTTGGTGCTGTGCACCGCCGGCTCGGGCTGACCGAGGAGCTTCGCCACGGTCTTCGCTTCCTTCGCGGCCTTCTCGCCCCAGGTGCCCGTGACGAGGTAGCGCGCACGCTTTCCGTCGCCGAGCGCATTGAACGGCAGCGTGGCGAACATGGTGGACGCACCGCCCTGAACGAAGAGCACCTCGTGCGTCGACGGGAGCTTGTAGAGTGCAGCAATGCGCGCAGCAGCGTCGGCCTGCATGGCCTCGTAGGGCTTCGTGCGGTGGCTGTTCTCGAGCACGGACATGCCCGTGCCCGCGAAATCGAACCACTCGGCGTGGGCACGCTCGAGGACGACGCGAGGGAGAGCCGCCGGACCTGGATTGAAGTTCTTGACGCGCTGCATGCACGTCTCGTTACCGCTTTGCCCGGCGAAGAACCAGCAAACGGCGACGTGGCACGGGGCCGATCAGAACCGCTTGCGCTGGAGCTCGAGCACCGCAGCCGTCGGGTCCGCGTGGAACTCGAAGACCTTGTCGAGGCTCGTGACCTTGAACACCGGGAGCAACGCAGGCTTGAGCCCCGCCACGATCATGGCGCCGCCCGTCTCCTTCACCTTCTTGAAGACGGCGACGAGCTTTCCGAGCGCCGAGGAAGACAGGTACGTGACCGCGCTCACGTCGAGCACGAGACGCATCTTGGGCCGCGCGGTCGCTTGGGCGAAGAGCTGGTCCCGAAACTCGTCGAGCACGGGGAGATCGACCAGGCGCTCGGCGACCACGCGGGCCATGAGCACACCGTCTCGCTCTTCGAATCGCAACACATCGATGCCAGCCATGCGGTCACCTTCCATCCACTGCGCACGTCGCGCTTCGAGACTATCGATCCGCGCGGCGGCGCGCCATGAGGATTGTGCGCCCGTCGCGGTAGTACGTGAGCTGGTCGAGCCAAGCGTTCATGATGCGCAGGCCGCGACCGCTCTCGGCCATCAGCCCGGCCTCCGTGGTCGGGTCCGGCACTGCGGAAGGATCGAAACCCTCGCCGTGGTCTTCCGCCACGACGAACCAGCGCTCGTCGTCGAGGAAGACGCGCACGTCCACGGGCTTCGTGCGGTCTTGCTTGTTGCCGTGGCGAATCGCGTTCGCGAAGGCTTCGTCCAGGCAAATGGCGAGCATGGGCTCGTCGTCGCCGTCGAGGTACCCCGCGGGCACGAGCGCCTCGAGGACAGCGTCGATCATCTCTTGCTTCAGCACGAGGTCGCTCGCCCACGAGCGCAGGAGCACGGTGTCCCCGAAACGCGGGGCCGCGAGCGGCGAGACCGTGATGCGCCGAGGAGGCCGTAGGGAAGACACGGCTCCCATGGCACCCGTTTTTCATGGGGTCCGCAAGCGCTTCGTGAAGCGCGAACTTTCGGCGCTACGGACGTTGCGGCCACGTGCACGCCGTGAAACTCTCCACCACATGGCTGGGTGGGCAGACGTCAAGGGTCTCGCGAAAGCGAAGTTCAAGGTCATTCACGACGACGGCGACTCGTTCGAAGTGCTCTTCGAGTACAAGACCGGGCGCCATCAGAAGGTGAACGTGACGCACTTCGAGGCCTTCGAATGCACGTGGGTGCGCTTCCGAAGCCTGGTGTGCCCCGTTGCCGACATGGACCCGAAGGTCGCCCTCGCGTGGAACCAGGAGTTCAGCGTGGGCGCGCTCGCGATCATCGGCGACCACTACGCGATCTTGCACTCGACGCCGCTCGACACGCTCGACCCCGAGGAGCTCGAGCGCCCGCTGCGCATCCTTGCGTTCGTCGCCGACAAGCTCGAGAGCGACTACACGCGCGGCCGCGACGTGTTCTGAGCGAAGCGTGTGAAGAGCGACGCGTTTACGGCGCGTCGAGCAGGCTCTCGAGACCCGCCTCCCACGGTGGCGGTTTGTACACGCTCGCGAGGAACTCGACGAACGCGCGTACCTTGGCGGGCGGCGTCCGCTTCTGCGGCATCACGGCGTACACGGAGGCGTCCATGGCGAGCTGCCCTTGCAAAACGGGCACGAGAGCGCCCGCGCGCAGCTCCGTGTTGACGATGCCCACGGGCGCGAGGCCGATCCCTCCGCCAGCGACGACCAAGCCGCGCAGCACCTCCCCGTTGTCGATCGTCACCGACCCGTGGACGCGAACGGCGTACGTCTCGCTCCCTCGCTTGCGGAAGAGCCACTGGTCCATCGGGGTGCCGAGCTGGTGGCGGTAGACGATGCAATCGTGGGTCGCGAGGTCCGCGGGCTTCTTCGGCAGACCGCGCTTCGCGAGGTAATCGGGGCTCGCGACGAGCACGCGGCGGCTCGGCGCAAGGCGGCGCGCGCGAAAGCTGGAGTCCGGCAGGTTGGCCAAACGCAGCGCGACGTCGAAGCGTCCGGCGACGATGTCCGTGAAGCGATCTTCGACCTCGAGCTCGACGCGAAGCCCCGGGTGCGCGGCGAGAAACTCAGGCAAGTAGGGCGCGACGGCCGACGCCCCAAAGCTCACCGGCGCGGCGATGCGCAAGGTACCGCGGACGCTCCCGCCGAGGGATCGCGCCTCTTCTTCCGCCTCGCGGACGTCGTCGAGGATGCTCCGCGCGCGCGCGTACAGGGCGTCGCCAGCCTCGGTGAGCGCGAGGCTCCGCGTGGTCCGCTGCAGGAGGGGCACCCCGAGGCGCTCTTCGAGGCGCGCCATGGTTCGGCTCACGGAGGCCTTGGCCATGTGCAGCGAGCGCGCGGCTCCGGAGAAGCTTCGGAGCTCGACGACTCGCACGAAAACGGCCCAACCCTCGAGGGAGTCTTCGGAAGATCGTTCCACCATGGGAACGATGTTGTTCCAGCAAGGGCCTTGCTGCGCAAGCCCCCGCGGCACCAGAGTCCGGCCATGATCACGCGCGTTCCCTTCGCGAGCCTCGGCGGCGCCAACCACGGTTGGCTCGACGCGAAGCACCACTTCTCGTTCGCCGAGTACCAGGACCCCGCGCGCGTTCATTTCGGGCCGCTGCGCGTGTGGAACGACGACCGCATCGCGCCGCACACCGGCTTCGGCATGCACCCGCACCGCGACATGGAGATCGTGACGTACGTGCGGCGTGGCGCGATCACGCACGGCGATCACCTCGGAAACCGCGGCGTCACGCCCGCCGGCGACGTGCAGGTCATGAGCGCAGGCACCGGCGTGATGCACTCCGAGCGCAACGATTCGGACGAGTTCTGCGAGCTCTTCCAGATCTGGGTCTACCCGCGTGCGCGTGCGCGCGCGCCGCGCTGGGAGCAGCGCGCGTTCCCCAAAGACGCCTTCGGAACGTTCCTCCCGCTCGCGAGCGGCGACCCTCGCCATGAAGGTGCACTCTACATCGATGCCGACGCCACGCTCTTTGGCCTGCGGCTTCACGCGGGCGAGCACGCCGTGCTCTCGCTTGGGCCCGGGCGCATCGTGTACGCGGTCGCGGTCGCGGGAGCGGGCGACGTGGGCGGCGTGGCGTTCGGCGCGCGCGACGGGATCGCCGTCGCGGAGGAGGCCTCGATCACCGTGCGGGCCACCGAAGAGCTCGAGCTCTGCCTGTTCGAGCTGCCGGGACCTCCTGCGCATCTCCCCGCTCCGCGGTGACGCGCGCGTAGCGTGCTGCGGCGATCGCCCTTTTTTCGTGCAGCCTGCTAGGGCGCGGTGCATGCGAATCGTCGTCGCCGGCGGTGGACTCATCGGAACGTGCTTCGCGCTCGAAGCGCACGCGCGCGGTGCCGATGTCGTGCTCGTCGAGGCGACGGGACTGCACGCGGAGGCCAGCACCGCGGGCGCAGGAATTCTCGGCGCGGAGGCCGAGGCGGTCACGGGAGCGCACGGCTCGGCAGAAGCGGTCGCGGCGCGCGAGGCGATGTTCGCGTGGCTCCCGCACCTCGAGGCCGCCACGGGCTTATCTGCGCGCGCGGCTCGGCGCGGCACGCTCGTGAGGTGCAGCTCGGAAGAAGAGGCGCAGCGCTACGCACGGTGGTGCGCGCGCGAGGCCCCCTCCGGTCGGCTCTTGTCGCCGGCCGAAGTCCGCGAACTCCAACCTTCGCTCGCGCCGTGCCCGTTCGGCGCGCTGCTGTTCGAAGAAGACGGTGCCCTCGAGCCTGCGCGCCTCGGCTCCGCGGTCTCGGCGGCGCTGCGGAGCACACGCGTCGAGGTTCGCTGCGGCGCGCGCGTGAGCGCAGTGCTCATGGATGGCAGCCGTGCCGTCGGCCTCACGCTCGAAGACGGCTCGCACGTGGGCGGCGACGCCGTGGTCGTGGCCGCCGGCGCGTGGTCCGCGGAGCTCGTGCGTCCACTCGGGCTCGAAGACGAGCTCCACCCGTTGCGCGGTCAGCTGCTCGAGCTGCGACCGAGCCGCGGCGAGCTACGCCCCGTGCTTTTCGAGGGCAAGCGGTACATCGTGCCCCGCGGCGACGGACGCTACGTGGTCGGGTCCACCATGGAACGCGTGGGCTTCGACAAGCGCACGACGGAGGAAGCCCGCGAAGAGCTGCGTGCCTTCGCGGCGCGCGTGGTCCCTGCGTTCGAAGGGGCAGAGGTCGGCGCGCACTGGTGCGGGTTGCGGCCGTTTCGCGCGGCGGGTCCTCGCGTGGGCGCGACACCGGTGCCGGGCCTCTTCACGAGCTTCGGCCACGGGCGGAACGGCATCCTTTTTTGCAGGAAATCTGCGCTCGATCTCGCGGCCTCGCTCGCGCTCTGAGACTTCCAACGCGCTGCGGCGAGTTGCCTTCGACACCTGCCCCGCGGTCCGCTAGTTCACGACCCGTGGATCGCCTCCTCGAGCTCTCCGCCACCGAACTTGCGCGCCGCATTCGTGCACGCGAGCTCTCGTCGACCGACGTCGTCGAAGCGCACCTGCGCCGCATGCGCGCCGTGAACCCCGTGCTCCACGCGGTCGTGGAGTCGCGCGAGAAGCTCGCCCGCGATGAAGCGCGCGCCGCCGACGCTCGCATCGCACGCGGCGACGTGGCCGACTTCCCGCCGCTCTTCGGGGTGCCCATCACCGTGAAAGAAAACTTCCGCCTCGCGGGCTTCAAGCAGACGAGCGGCCTCCCGTCCCGTCGAAGCTACGTGGCGGACAACGACGCGCCCACGGTCGCGCGGCTGCGTGCGGCGGGCGGCATCGTCCTCGGCACGACGAACGTCTCCGAGCTTTGCATGTGGATGGAGTCGGAAAACCGCGTCTACGGCCGCACGCGGAACCCTTACGATCCGGCGCGCATCGTCGGCGGAAGCAGCGGCGGCGAGGGCGCGATCGTGGGCTCGGGCGCGTCGCCGCTTGGCATCGGCAGCGACGTGGGCGGGTCGATCCGCATGCCTGCATTCTTCAACGGTGTGTTCGGCCACAAGCCGAGCCCGGGGCTCATCCCCAACACGGATCAATACCCGCCCGCGCACGGCCCCGTGCGCCGCATGCTCGGCAGCGGACCGCTCGCGCGCCGCGCCGAAGATCTCGCGCTCGCGGTGAGCATCCTCAAGGGTCCCGACGGCCGCGACGGCATCTGCGTCGACCAGCCGTTCCACGATCCGCGCGCGGTCGACCTCGCCAAGCTTCGCGTCACGAGCGTCCCGAACGATGGCATGCACGACGTGGAGGGCGCGCTGGTCCTCGCCCAGGAGCGTGCGGCCGAGGCGCTCGGTCACGCCGGCGCTCGCGTCGAGACCAAGACCTTCGCGGCCTTCAAGGAGGCCATCACGCTGTGGACCGCGGTGCTCGAACTCGGCGACGGCCCGAGCTTCCGCGAGATGATGGAAGACGGCGTGAAGTGCTCGCTCCCCGTCGAGTTCGCGCGAACCCTGGTCGGCCGCGGCGAGCACACGCTGCCCGCCCTCGCGCTCAGCGCACTCGAGGGCATTTCCCCGTACATTCCCGGCAAAACGAAGTTTCTTCGACGCGTCGAAGAGACGAAGGCGCACGTCCACGAGCACCTCGGGAACGACGGCGTGCTGCTCTACCCCTCCTACCCGCGCGTGGCCCCAAAGCACCGGGCTCCGCTCCTGGCGCCGACCGCGTGGGTCTACACGGCGCTCTTCAACGTCCTCGAGTGCGCCGTCACCCAGGTGCCGCTCGGTCTCGATTCGCGCGGCCTCCCGCTGGGGGTTCAAGTGGTGGCCGCCCCAGGGAACGACCACCTCGCGATCGCCGTGGCGCTCGAGCTCGAACGTCGCTTCGGCGGCTGGGTTCCCCCTTGGAAATCGTCGAGCTGGGCCCACACGCACCTCAACGCATCCCCGTGACCATGATCGAAACACTCCTCGCGAAGCTCGCCGAGCGCTGCCCCTCCCTCACCCTCACGCGCGACGCCGAAGAGCTCGCGCAGTTCGGCCGCGACTGGACGAAGGTGTACACGCCGGCGCCAAGTGTCGTGGCCTTTCCGCGCACGCGCGAAGAGGTTCAGGCGCTCCTTGCACTTTGCAACGAGCTCGGCGTGGCCGTCGTCCCCTCGGGCGGGCGTACGGGGCTCGCGGGCGGCGCCGTCGCAGCGAACGGCGAGGTCGTGCTCTCGCTCGACAAAATGCGCCACATCGGCGAGGTCGACCTGCTCGGTGCGACGGTACGTGTCGAAGCCGGTGCGATCACCGCGGCGGTGCACGAGCACTGCGAGAAGCACGGCATGACGTGGCCGGTCGACTTCGCGTCGAAGGGATCGTCGAGCATCGGCGGCAACATCGCCACGAACGCCGGCGGTGTGAAGGTCATCCGCTACGGGCTCACGCGCCAGTGGGTGCTCGGTCTCGAGGTGGTGCTCGCGGACGGCACCTTCCTCGAGCTGAACGGCGCGCTCGAAAAGAACAACACGGGCGTCGACCTGCGCCAGCTCTTCATCGGCAGCGAAGGGATCCTCGGCGTCGTGACGGCGGCGACGCTCAAGCTCGCGCCGGTGCCGAAGAAGCTCGACGTCATGCTCTTCGGCGTGAGCGACCTCGCCGCGGTGCTCGCGCTCTTTCGCGAGACGAGGCGCGGTCCCTTCCACATCTCGGCCTTCGAGTTCTTCACGCAAGGGTGCCTCGATCGCGTTCGTCGCCACCGCACGCTGCGCCCGCCCTTCGACGACGCAACGAGCCACTACGTGCTCCTCGAGGTGGAGCATAGCGACACGGAGGCGCTCGAAGGCTGGCTCACCTCGGTGTTCGAGCGCGAGCTCGTGACCGCGGGCACCATGGCGCAGCACGACCGCGAAGCGCGCCAGCTCTGGGAGCTCCGCGAGGGCATCAGCGAGTCGCTCTCCGCAACGGGGCTCCCGCACAAGAACGACATCGCCCTGCCCGTCGGCAACCTCGAGCCCTTCTGCGCGGAGCTCGATGCACTCTTCGCCGCCAACTACCCGGGCTTCGAGGTGCTGACCTTCGGTCACATCGGCGACGG
>CAIOHM010000032.1 GCA_903858055.1 uncultured delta proteobacterium | reverse complement strand
TCGCGATGACGTGGGGGCTCGAGCTCCTCCCTTCGCTCTGGCCCGACCGCGCGCGCATCGCCTGTTACGCCGTGGGCAACCTGCCGCTCGTCGTGCTGCTGCTGCGACCGCGCGCTCTCGCGAAGCGCCTCGGCGCGCGCTTCGCCTTCCTCGCGTTGCTGACGCCGGGCCTCCTCCTGCTCACCGAGCCGAAGACCACGCAGGCCGAGGCGTTCGCGACCGTTGCAGTCTGCACGCTCGTGATCCTCGGCGGTCGGCATCGCCCGCACCCCTACGCGCGCCCCGAGGCCCTCCGCCGCCACGCGCCCGCCTTCGTCGCCATGGCCCTCCTCGCGGTGCCGGGTGTGCTCGACGACTCGTACGCCCCCCGCTGGCTCGCCGACCGCCCCTGGGCCGCGCACGCGACCGCCGCGGCATTTCTTGGCCTGTACCTGCTTTGGCGACGTGATCATGCCTCGCTCTCGCGGCGCGACGCGGGCGTGATCGCCCTCGCAGGGCTCGCCGGTCTGGCGATCCGCGAGCTCGGACCTCCGGCGCTCGCCGTCTTCGCGTGGTCCTCGGGTGGCGCGGCGCTTTGCGCAGGTGCGCTCGTCTACACGCGCTCCAAGCGTAAGCTCGGGATCACCGTGCCCTCGCTCGTCGCGCTCGTCTTCGGGCTCGTCTCACGCGACTTCGAGTGGCCCTACCTCGTTGCGGCGTTGGTCCTCGGCGCGCACCTCGCCGACGAGCTCGCCTACGACGCACGCAAAGGGAACGCGGTGCACGCGCGAGCGTTCCTGCTCACGTGCGCCTTTGCGACGCTCTACGTGGGCCGCGTGGGCGTCCAGCAAGGCTTCCACTTCATGCACATGGACTGGGGGGCGGGCGCTTTTCGTGATCCCGCCGTGAGCACGTGGCGCATCGGCCTCGGCATCGGCACCAAGCACGCGCTCGCCATCGCCGCGATGCTCGGGACCATGGCGTTCACTCTGCCGAGCGGCTTGCGGCGCACGTTCCTGCATGACCTCGCGCTCGCGTGCGTCGCGCGCGTCGTCGTCATCACGCTGATGCTCCACGTGTGCCGCAACTCGTTCTGGACCCCGGTCTGGGTCGTCGGCGAGCTCCCGAACATGCTCATCACGCTGCTCTGCGCCCTCGTCTTCGCGACGCTTCACGAGGCTCGCGAGCGCTTCGTTCGCAGCTAACCGCCACCGCGGGCGGCACCCGCGAGCACTTCACCCCGGCGGCCACGCCAAGGTGCGCCCACCGAGCACGTGCGCGTGAAGGTGAAAGACCGTCTGCCCCGCGTCGTCGCCGTTGTTCATGACGACGCGGTAGCCGCCTGCCACGAGCCCGAGCTTCCGTGCTGCGTCGCGCGCGCCGATCATGACCTGCCCGAGGAGCTCGACGTCCGTGTCTTCCGCCTCGCGGACCGCGGCCACGTGGCGCTTTGGGATCACGAGCACGTGCGTGGGCGCGACCGGGCGGAGATCACGAAAGGCGAGCACGTGGTCGTTCTCGTGCACGATCTCGGCGGGGATCTCGCGGCTCACGATGCGGCAGAAGAGGCAGCTGCTCATGGCGAAGGACGCTACCAGAGCCCACACCGGTTACGCGAGACCGAGGAGGCGTGGCATCGCTTCGAGGGCCGCCGTAACCCGAGCACGCCCCTCCGCGGGGAGCGCGTCGAAGAGCCTCTTCTGGCCGGGCGTCATGGCGCCCCCACGCTCGAGCAAGTAACGGCACACCGCCGCGTCGAGATCGTCGCCCACGAGGCGCCACGTGGAGCGAGGCTCGTTGCGCACGACGACGAGCACCACCCCGCGCCCCGCTTCGTGCTCGACACGGGCCTCGTCCGCATCCCGTGCAGACTGCAAGAACGCCCTCATGCGGCGCGCGCGCGTCCGGGCCCGCATGGCCGCCGCGCTCGCGTACAGGTCGGGGTGCCGGTTTCGCGAGGCAAACCCCGGCACGAGCGCGAGGGCCACGAAGAGACAGCCTTCGTCGACGGGCACGGTCTTCATGGCGAAGCCGGAGCCTAACGGCGTTCGCGTGACCGCGCCACCGCGCGACGGCGAGCACCGTGCCACGCACGTGGGGCGGCGTGCCGCCGGAGTGCCGCGCCGCGACTCAGTCGTCGTCGCCTACCGCCGTCGGTGCTGCACCCATCCCCGCGGCCGCGAGGAGCTCCGCTTGGCGGAAGGTACGGAGCGCCATCACGATCTCCTCGACGTCCCCGTCGATGATGCGATCGAGCTTGTTGATCGTGAGCTTGATGCGGTGGTCCGTCACGCGGTTCTGCGGGTAGTTGTACGTGCGGATCTTCTGGCTGCGCTCGCCCGTGGAGACCATGCTCTTGCGTTCGGCCGAGAGCGCGGCCTCTTGCTTCTCACGCTCGATGTCGAGGAGTCGGCTCTTGAGCACCTTGAGCGCCTTCGCCTTGTTCTTGAGCTGCGAGCGCTCGTCTTGGCACTTCACCAAGATGCCCGTGGGCTTGTGGACAATCTGCACCGCGCTGTTCGTCGTGTTGACGCCCTGACCGCCAGGACCTCCGCTCGCAGCGATGCTGATTTCGAGGTCTTTGTCGTCGATTTGCACGTCCACGTCGTCGGCCTCGGGCAACACGGCCACGGTCGCCGTGGAGGTGTGGATGCGCCCCTGGGTCTCGGTCGCAGGCACGCGCTGCACGCGGTGCACGCCGCCCTCGAAGCGCAGGTGGCTGTAGACGTTCGCGCCCGACACGAGCGCAATGCACTCCTTGTAACCGCCGGCCGCGGCCTCGCTCAGCGAGAGCACCTCCACGGTCCAGCGCTTCGTCTCGGCGTACTTCGCGTACATGCGGAAGAGGTCCGCCGCGAAGAGCGCCGCCTCTTCGCCGCCTTCGCCGCTTCGAATCTCGAGGATCGTGTTGCGCGCGTCGTTTGGGTCTTGAGGCAAGAGCTGCAGCTGAATCGCCCCCTCGAGGGCTTCACGCTCACGGCGCAAGGTCCCCACTTCCGCTTCCGCGAGCTCGCGCATGTCCGGGTCCGCCAGCATCGCCTCGGCTTCGGTGAGCTGCGTTCCGAGGGTCTTCCATCGCTCGAAGCCCGCCACCATGGAGTCGAGCTCGGTGCGCTCTTTGGTGAGCTTCTGGAGCTTCTGCCGGTCCGCCAAGATCTCGGGCACGCAGAGGAGGTCGTCGAGTTCGCGAAAGCGCCGCGCGAGGCTCTCGAGCTTGTCGACGGGGATCATGGGCGGGGCGCTAGCAAGGGCCGCCTCGCCCCACAACGACGCCCAGTCGAACACCGAGGAAAAGAGCTGCTCCCCTTGCCTTCGAGTTCGTGCTCAGACGGGGCGCGGTGCCTTCGGAGCCTGCTTCCCCTCCCCGTTCTGCCCGCGGCTGGGCGCTGCTCGGCGTGTGCGTCGCGGCAGGCGTGGCGCTGCGTCTCGCGCTCGTGAGCGCCGGCCCCGACACCGAGTCGGACGCGTATGCGCACCACGTGCTCGCGCGACGGGTGCTCCTCGAGCCCGCAAACCCACAGGTCCACTGGGTCTGGCTCCCGCTCTTTCACTGGCTCTCCGCCCTCGTCATCCAACTCGGCGGGGCGATGAACGCGCTCCGCATCGGCAACTCCCTGCTCCTCGCGATCCCCCCGCTGGTCGTCGCGGCGCAGGTTCACCGCGAGCGCTCGAGCACGGGCGCGATCTCCGCCGCGGGCGCCTGGTCTTCGGTGCCGTGGCTCGCGGGGGCCCTCGTTGCCTTGCACCCGTGGGTCACGACGATCGGCGCCACGGCGCAAAACGAGCCGCTCTTCCTCGTGCTCCTGGCGCTCGTCTCGTTCGCGCTCTCGCTCGAAGCACGGGCCTTCGCGGCGGCGCTGCTCGTGCCGCTGGTGCTGCTTCGCTACGAAGGGTGGGCGGTCCTCCTCGGGCTAGGCCTCGCCGCGCTCTTGCCTGGCCGCGTGCGCCTCTACGGCGAGCGTTGGTTTCGCGGGGCTTGCCTCACGCTCGGCCCCGCCGCGGTCGCCATCTTGCTTTGGAGCTACGTGCGCATGCGCAGCGGGGAAGCTCCTTTCGCCTACCTGCGCGACACGCACCAGTTCGTGCAAGACGCCCGCCACGACCACCTCACGTTTTGGGAAGCCCTTGGCAAGCTCCCGTATTACCCCGCGTATCTGCCCTACAAGAGCTTCGGGTTTCCGGTCGTGCTGGCGCTGGTCGGGCTCGCGCCCATGCTCCGCTGCCTGGGCCCGGCGTTCCTCGCGCCCTACGTGTCGTGCCTCGCCTTCGTCACGGTGACGTGGATGACCGGCGGCCAGCTCGGGCTCCTGCGCCACTTCGTCTCCTCGGTGCCCCTCTTCGCGACGGCGATCGCCTTCGGGGTCGAGCACCTGGCCGCGCGCGTGACCGATGGCCGCATCCCGCGGGTGGCTGCGCTCTTGGCTCTCGTGCTCGAGACGCGGCACCTGCGCGACGCGTTCCTTCACGAGCGGCGCATCGTCGCCTCGCGCTGGCCCGATCGCGCTGCGGTCGTCGAGGCCGTGCGCGCGCTGCCCCAAGGCTCGCGTGTGGTCTGCGACGAGCCGACGGTCGAGATCCTCGCGGGGCTCCCCGTCGAGGGCACCAAGCGCTGGTGGTCGACGGATCCGCGCTTCGAGGAGTGGGTCCGAGACTACGCGCACGACGAGACCGTGTGGCTCGCGATCGTGCGGGATCGCCTCGCGAACCGAGACGCTTTCGGCGAGCCGGTGGTGACGAGCGCCGGCGGCCGTTACGCGCTCTTCCGCGTGGACCCGCAGCAGCGCTAACCCGGGCGCACGCCGTCAGGACGCCGCGTAGACACCCTCACGCACGTCGCTGCCGGAGACCGCACCGCGCTCGCGATCGAGGGTGACGGCGAGCGACGCGAGCGCGACGGCGAGCTGTTCGTCGTCGGGTTCGATGGTGGTGATGCCCTGCACGAGGTACCCCGGCACGAGGAGCGGCCGCACCCAGGGTGCGTTCACGTTCGTGGCAGTGATGCGCTGAAGCTCGAAGGTCACGCCGGCGAGCAGAGGAACGAACGGGAGCTTCTCGAAGAAGAAGATCACGTTGTCGAGGAAGGCGTTGCCCGTGGCGATGCGCGGGAGGAGCGCACCCACGGCCGTGAACGCCACCACCGAGACGAGGGCGACCATGACGAGAAAGGTCGTGCCGCAGCGCGGGTGTCGCGTGGTGAACGGGCGAGCCGCCTCCACGGTGAGCGGCAGGTGAGCTTCGTAGGTGCTGATCGCCTTGTGCTCGGCCCCGTGATACTGAAACATACGACGTATATCCGGTATCTGCCGAATTGCGGAGAGGTACCCCACGACGACGACGAGCTTGAAGAGGCCCGTGAGCGCCTGAAAGCCAGGGCTCTGAACGGCGAGCCCGAGGCCAAGCCCGCGGTTCACCAGGGCGGCGGTGCCCTGCGGCAGCGCCACGAAGAGCCCGAGCGAGAGCACGACCATGAGCGCGCCCATGAGGCCGCCCCCTTCTTTCTTCTCGCCGCTCGCGGGCCCGTCGGTGCCAAGCGCCAGCACGAACCCTGCCGAAGCGCGGGCCATGGCGTGGGCGATCGTCGCGGCCGCGGACGAGGCGGCGCCCTTCGCGCGCTCCCCGGCTTCGAGCACCTCGACCGAGAACCGGAGCGCTTCGTTCCCGAGGCGGAGCGCTTCGACGAGCGACATCACGCCGCGCACGAGGGGCTTCTTCTTCCACGCCGCGGTCTCGCCGACGATGGGCCGCTCGCGAAACCGCAGTTCACCGCTCGGCGACCGCACCACGACCGCGAACGACTTCGGCGAGCGCATCATCACGCCCTCGAGGACAGCCTGCCCGCCAATGTACGGCGGCTTCTCGCCGCTCTGCTCCGTGGGTCCGCTCGTGAGCGCGCTCGTCTGCATGGGCGCTACTCTGCGCACTCGCCGCCGTTCCGCCAAGGGAAAGGCGCGCGCTTTTCCCGATCGACGACCGCGAAATGCGCGAAGGCCACGCCCAAGGAGCGCAGCCTTCTCGATGCTTCGTTCGAGCGAGCGTCGCGGGCTCGAGGGCCCGCTCCGGTGCCGAATCGTGCGTGGGGGACGATCTTCGACCGAACCCCGGGCCGTTCAGGCCTTGGTCGCGTAGCGCTTGCGGAAGCGATCGACGCGGCCGGCGGCGTCCACGAGCTTCTGCTGGCCCGTGTAGAAGGGGTGGCAACCCGAGCAAACGTCGACCGAGAGGTCGCCCTTCGTCGAGCGGGTGACGAACGAGTTGCCGCAGGCGCAGGAGATGCGGGCGGTCGGGTATGCGGGGTGGACACCGGGCTTCATGACGACGTTTCCTTGAGGGAGGGAGCGGACTAGCCGGATTCCCGAAGCCGCGCAAGCATTCCATCGCGCAGCGTGCGATTCGCGTGGCGTTTGCCGCACGAACGAAGCGACCGTCAGCCCCCGGCAGCGGCGGGCGCGAAGTCTCCGAGCGCGTACTGGAGCACCGTGAGCCCCGCGAACACGGCCGTCTCGGCCCGCAGCACGCGCCCGCCGAGGCGGAGCGGACTCGCCCCCTTCTTCGCGAGCAAGGCACGCTCGGCGTCGGACCAGCCACCCTCGGGCCCCACCGCGAACACGACGTCACGCGCCCCCGTCGAGCCCGCGGAAGGCAGCGCCTCGGCGGCCGAAGGCGTGCGGTCGTCGAGCACGAAGCGGCGGTCGGCTTCACGCCAGAGGGGCTCCTCGAGGAAGCGTTCGAGCGGCAGAGGCTTCGCGAGCTCGGGCACGCTCGCACGCCGGCACTGGCGCGCGGCCCGCAAGAGCTGCCCAGGCCATGCATGGGCCTTCTCGTGGGCGAGCCCTGCGGGAGCCACCGAGTGCGCGCTGAAGAGCGGCACGATGCGCGTCACGCCAAGCTCGGTCGCCTTCTGCGCGACGGTGATCATGCGCTGGCGCGCGAGCACCGCGCACGCGAGCGTGATGCGCACGGGTGACTCCGGCGAGAAAGGCATCGCCTCGTACACGCTGACCCGCGCACGATCCGCTGCGAGCGCCAGCACGCTCGCCCGAAAGTAGTGCCCCGTGGCGTCACGCACGGTGAACGCCTCCTTCTCGTTGATTTCGCGGAAGTGGAGCGACTTCGTCGCGCCCGCGTCGAGATCGATCTCTGCGCCGAGTTCGAGGGCTTTCGCAACGCGGATGGCTGCGTACGGGGGACGGAGCTCGGGCATACGCGAGGTCGCTACACCGATGCGACGCGCTCGGCGATGACGTCGAGCACGTGCGCTTCGTCTTGTGCGAGCGCGGGGTTCCGGTCGAAGTGCGCGTGCGGAGCTTCGGGCCGCTCGACCCCGACCCGGTGAACGCGAAGCCAAGCCTGTTCGACGGTGAGGAAGCGCCCACGCGCGCCGCGCACGAGGCCCCAGAGATCCGGCCCCGCCGCACGGCGCGGCCCGGGCGCGTAGGTGACGAGAGCGCCCTTGGCGGTGCGCGCCATGTAGCCCGAAACGTCCTGATCGACCGGATCGTGCCAACGGTCACGCGTCCCCGGCAGACCCGCGTCGACGAACGCGCGCACGGTGGTCTCCTCGCTCGGGAGGCTCTGCAGACCGAGGGTCAGCCCCTGGGCACGCAGGGCACGCTCGACCTCGCCGACCTTCGCTTCGGCGCTCACGTGCGCGAGGAGGCTCGCGTGATCGACGGCGATGCCGCCCGCGGGCGCCCGCTGCTCCTGGGACCCCGGGATGGGATGTGCACTCTGCAAGTTTCCCGGGTTGTAGACGCCCGCCGGGTCCATCGCCTTCATGACCGCGCGGATGACGTCGACGCCCGCGCCGAGCTCTGCACGCAAAGCCGGTGCCTTCGAGCGCCCCACGCCATGGTGGTGAGCCACGGTGCCGCCCGCCGCGTTCGCCGCGGCCATCGCGTCGCGCCAGATGGCATCGTAGCGCTCCTCGCAGCGCGCATCCCAGGCCCCGCTGCCCTCGCCCGCGCTGCCTGCGAAGGAGAAGTAGATGCAGCAGCCGTCGGGGTAAGCATGGCTCATGTGCGCCATGATGAAGGCCTTGCCTCGCACGGCTTCGCGCACGCCGTCGTAGAGCGCGCCGAGCTTCGACCACGGCGCCGCGACCTCGAACGTGTCGACGAAGAGGCCGCTCCGAATGACTGGCGCTTGACGGTAGGAAACCGAGTAGCGGTGCGCGAGCCAACGGGCGGCCGCGCCCTCTCCGTCGTAGCGCCCTTTCATGCGCTCCATGATCGCGCGAGCCTGCGCGAGCTCGCGCCCGGGGCGATCGCCGACGCCCTCCCAGACGGCGACCACGAGGGCCCCGCCGAGCGCGAAGGAACCAAACTTGCTGTCGACGAGCTCGTTCAGCAGCGTCGGCTGCTGAAGGAGCGTGCGCAAGAACGACGCGCCCATACCCGGGATCACGCCGTCGTCGTCACTGGAGGCGGCCTTCTTCGCCTTGGGCTTCTTCACGGCGCCCATCCGCGCGAGCATCGCGTCGAAGGGATCGTAGAGGCGAAGCACCGCCGGTCGAAGCCCCGACTGGAAGAGCTCGCGCATCCCCTCCCATGCCTCTTCCGTCGATCGGAAGCTCCACGAGGCGAGCGCCCGCGTGGTCGGTGCAGGTTGCACGCGAAGGAGCGCGCTCGTGAGAATACCCAAGGTCCCCTCGCTGCCCACCAGGAGCGGAACGAGCGATGGACCGTTCTGGCGCGCGCGTGCGCGAACGACGTCACCCTTGGCGGTCACGAGTTCGAGGCCGACGACCATGTCTTCGATCTTGCCGTAGTACCCAGAGCATTGGCCCGCGCCGCGGCCCGCGATCCATCCGCCGACGGTGCTGCATAGGATGGACGACGGAAAGTGCCCGAGTGTGAGGCCTGCGCGACCGAGCCGCTCTTCGAAGGGCACGCCCATGGCCCCGCATTCGACATCGACGAGGCGAGACTCGCGGTCGATGCGCCGAAAGGTCTCCATGCGCTTCACGTCGACGACGAGCGCGTCTTGACCGGGGAGCACCCCACCGCACACGCCGCTCCCCGCGCCGAAGGGAACCATCGCGATGCCGCGCTCCGCGCAGTACGACGCGATCGCCGCGACCTCCTCCGTGGAGCGAGGCCACGCGATCGCCGCAGGCTTCGAGTCGAGCGGACGCCCCGCGCGCACCGCGAGGTGGTGGCGCGGCCAGAGGTCTCGGGCGTACGAGAGCCGATCGGCCTCGTCGTCGCGAACCGGGAGGCCGGGGATCGCTGCGGAAACGGACTCAACGAGGGTGCTCATGACGACGGACTCCGTGCAGAATGCAGCGAACTAGCGCTCGAAGACGAGCGAGCGCTTGGTCTCGAGGAAGCGCGTGCGGAAGGCCTCGTGGCCGCGAAGCTCGATCGTCTTCACCTCATCCGCCGTGAGGAACAACGCCCACAGCAGGCGCACGCCAGGCGGCGCAACGATCTCGACGCTCGCCTCGGCCCCCCATGCGGCGCGATCTTCGACGAGCAAGACGGCCGAGCGGTCGGGAGCGAACCAGGTCGCGTGGGCCGTCGGCGCCATCAGGAGCGCGCCATCTTCGAGGGGCGTGTACCAACTCCAAGGGTAACGCCCGAGCCAGCCCGCCGTTTGCACGCACCAGCCGCCGTTCTCCTCGAGCCCCTCGCCCCGCACGGCGAACGCGATCTCCGTACGGTCGAGCCCTGCGTCCGTGGGCGCGGGCATCCGCGGCAAGCTCATGCCCACGGTCGTGAAGACCTTGTGCTCGCCGCGCGCGAAACGCGCGACCCCGAGCGGCGGCCACTTGCTCTCGTCGATGGCCCAATACGCCTCGTGCTCGCCGTAGGCCTCACGCCCCGCCGCGAGCATGCGGTCGCGGGCGCGTTGCCAGGCTTCCGCGGTCTGCACGTCGCTCCAGAACGCCCGCGCCTCGGCGAGCTGTTCGGAGAGGTCCCGCGGCGCTGCAGCGAGCGGCCACGCGTACCGGTCCTTCTTCAGCGCGTGGCGCGCGAAGCCCGGGCTCCCGAGGGTCTCGTCCACGCCAGGCAAGTGCGCGAGGAGCTCGCCCGCGTGGACCAGGAAGACCCCGTCGCCGCTCGGCGTCCACACGACCTCGAGGTCCTCGGCCGCGAAGCCCGGGTGCCCCGCGGGATGATCCGTGCGGTCGGCGTCGAGGCGCGGCGCCTGCCCTTGGACGCTCGGCCCCTCGTAGGGGCGATTCGCGAGCCACAAGGGCCGAAAGCCCCAGCCGCGAAACTGTGCATGATGCACGTAAAGATAGACGCAGCGGCCGTCGTCGTCGACGGTCGCCACGAGGTTACCGAACGGGTTCGTTCGCTCGAGGAGCGCAGCCACGCCGCCTCAGTCGTGGTGAGGACGGCGGGTCACGACCGCGGCCGCCTCGTTCACGATGCGTCGCACACGGCGGTCGTCGGGACCCTCGTCGCCCTCGCCGTAGTACTTCATGTGGTACTCGCTCACGTAGTAGCGACCCGGCGCGCGGTTGAGCGTGATCGCCGCGAGATCGAGGCGGCAATCACGGCACCGGCAGAAGTCGGGCTTCTCCTCGAGGTAGGCCTCGACCGCGTCGAGGACCATCTCGTGGTTCCGGTTGATGAGGATGTCGAGCTCGTCGTCGTCGTACCACTTGCGTGCCATGGCCGTCTCCGGTCTCCCGATGATAGGCCATTCTCACGACACGAGCGCGGAAACCTGCGCACCGAAGCGACCAATGCCCCCGAAACGCCCTCGAACCCTGGCCCGCGAGGCCGCGCGCGACGCTCAGAAGCTCACCGAAGCCAAGGCCAAGCTCGCCGCGATCGAAGCGGGCGGCAGCCCCGAGAGGCCGATCGAGGTCGCGAGCGCGAGCCTCGTCGAGCCGCGCGCGCTTCACTTCGCGTGCCTTGCGTGCGACGGCGCGCTGGAGCTGGTGGACCACCGCGTGCGACACGAGGGCTCGGCGCTCCTGCGGGAGCTCGTTGTACAGTGCAAGCGGTGCTCGCGACGGCGGACGGTTTGGGTGCGTGTGGTGCAGGTGAAACTTCACTGACGAGACGAGGCGACGGTGGAGACGGCGCGGGACCGCTCGCTCCGGGGCACTCTTGCGGCGCGCGCGGCGGCGGCGCGGGCGCGCGTCCTCCCGCTGCGAGGGCGCTCCATTCGGCTTGGGCTTCGTTGCTCCGCGGCTCCGCCGCTCCGCTTCCTCAGCCTTTCGCCGAGCCTGGCGCCCTCTCCGCGGTGCGGGTCACGCCCGCGCAACGCCCGCCGCGGCGCTCGCCATTGAGGCCTCCTCACTCGGGATGAGGAGAAGAGAGGGAGAGAGGGAGAGAGGGAGAGAGGGAGAGAGAAGAGAGAAGAGAGAAGAGAACATCGGGGCGCGGCGCGCGGCTCCTCCTTGCCCTGGGCCAAATGGCAAACGGCGCCCGGTGCTGGGGTGCACCTGGCGCCGCTTGCTTCGCCCTTGCTTAGGAGCCGCGCTTCGCGAGGAGATCGCCGAGCGTGAACTTCGAGCTCTTCGTCACTTCCTTGCGGTACTGGTTGTAGGCGCTGCGCTCGGCGTCGTCGCGGAGCGCCTTCACGCTCAGCTTCGCTTCGCCGCGGCGTGGGTCGACTTCGACGACCTTCGCCTCGAGCACCGTGCCCGTGGGGAACTCTTTCTTGAGATCCGTGCCGCGCGCGGTGCCCGTGCCCGCGCCCGTGATGAACGCGCGCGAACCACGGCCGACGACGCCCATGATGCGCACCACGAGACCCGCAGGCTCGTGGCTGACGACCTTCACCTTCACCGACTTGTTGGGGATGACACGCTGGGCCTCTTCCCCGTCGACCTCGGCGTTGTGTGGGCAAAGCGCGATGCGGCGCTGACCCATCTCGAGGCTCGAGACGACGACCTCGAGGCTCTGACCGACCTTCACCACCTTGTGAATGTCATCGAAGCGCTCGAAGCTCAGATCGGCGGCGTGGATGAGGCCGTCGATGCCCGGCTCGAGCTCGACGAACGCGCCGAACGGCTGGATGCGCACGACTTTGCCCGCGTGCTTCGTGCCGACCGCGTACTTCGCGGCGACCGAGGACCACGGGTCTTCGAGGAGCGCGCGGCGCGAGAGCCAGATCTTGCCCTTCTCGTCCACGCGGATGAGCTTGACCTCGACCTCTTCACCCACCGTGAAGACGTCCGACGGGCCGTCGCTGCGGTTGTGCGAGAGCTCTTGGAGCGGCACGAGACCCTCGACGCCGCCGAGGTCGATGAACGCACCGAAGCTGACGACCGTGCGGACGCGGCCCTTCACCGTCTCGCCGACGACGAGCGTAGAGAGGCGCTCGGCGCGGAGCTTCTTGTACTCGGCTTCGACCAGGTCCTTGCGCGAGAGGACGATGTCGCGACCGCGCTTGCCGTAGCTCGTGACGTGGAAGTCGAGGCGGTGGCCCACGAAGGGCTTCATGTCGGCGCCGGGGCGCACGTCCATCGTGCTCGCGGGCGCGAAGGCACGGAGGCCGTCGACGTCGACCTCGACGCCGCCCTTGATGGCGCCGGTGACGAGGCCTTCGATCGTCGTCTTCTTCTCGAGCGCCTCACGGACGCGCGGCTTCGCGAGGGTGCCGCGCTTCGGAAAGCGCGTGAGCACCACGAGGCCACCGCGGCCCCCGTCGTTGTGGACGATGCCCACGAAGTTCGCGCCGACTTCGAGCACGATCGGGGGCATGGGAGGCATGAGGCGCTCTTCGGCCTTCTCGGCGCCCTCGGCCTGAGCCTCGGCGGCCGCCTCGGTTGCCTCGGTTGCCTCGGTCGCTTCCGCGCCTTCGGCCGACACGCCCTCGGCTTGGACTTCGGCCGCTGCCGCCGCTTCCGTCGCCTCTTCGGCGTGAGCAGGACCCTCGGCCGCCTCGGCCGCGGCGATCGCTGCTTCGTTTTCGGCGCGCTGCGCCTCGGAAGCCTCGAGGAGCGCGATCTCACGGAGATCGAAGACCGCCTTGCCCTTGTCGAAGAGGTCGATGAAGAGCGCGTTCGGGGTCACCTCGGTGATCTTGCCGAAGACCTGATCGCCGACGTTGTACGAACGGTAAAACGCCGCCTTGGGCGCCCGCACCTCGCGAACGACCTTCTTGTTCGGGTCGCCCTTCGGAGCCGTTTGCGCACCCTCGGCGCCCTCGGCGGTTGCCCCTTCGGCACCGGCCGCCTTCTTCTTCTTGCGGCGGCGGCGCTTCTTCTTCGCGGGGGCCGTACCGTCGGCAGGCGCACCCTCGGCGCCCTCGGCCGCGGCCTCTTCTTCGCCCGCTTCGTCGCCCTCGGCGTCGTCGTGCTCTTCGCCCGCAGCCTCGGCAGCCTCGGCGGCGACGGGAGCAACGGGGGCCGCAGCCTCGGGGGCGACGGCGGTGGTTTCGGTCTCGGGGGCGTTCGTTTCGGAAGACATGGACGCGCGGTTCCTGGTGAGCGGCGTTCCATGGCGCTGACCGCGCCGGAATTCAAGTGTCTTCCGCTCGACGCCACGCGATTGCCCCGCCGCCGCCGGCCGCGGGCCCACGACCTGGGCGGCAGGTGGGCGTGCGCCGCAGGCTCCTGGCGTCCGGTTTCCGTTGGGCAACGACGCAGCACACGGCGAGGTCGAGGGCGTCCGCTCCGTCACGGAGACGCGCGCGTCGCGAGGACGAAAAGACGAGAGGATTGAAGCGCTTCCATGACACACGTTGGACCGTATCCGCCAAGGCACGGTCACGCGATTGGCGCCACGAGTTCGCGAGCGCACGCCACCCGCCGAGGTAGGCCCGCGGGCCATGGTTGCCCTTCCGACGAACCGCGGCGCGTCGTCCTCGTCGCCCCCTCGAGCCACGGCCGAACCGAGCACCTGGTCGCGCAGGGTCGGTGAGTTCGTCGCCCACGGCCAGCTTGCGGTCGCGTTCCAGCCGATCGTCGACCTCACGACCGGCGACGTCTTCGCGTACGAGGCCCTCGGTCGCATCGGCCAGGTGCCGCTCGGACTCGAGGAGGACTGCGCGGGGCCGAGCCAGCTCCTCGACGCCGCTTACGCCGCGGGCTGCCTCCTCGCGCTCGATCGCCGGTGGCGACGGCTCGCGATCGAGGCGATCGCACGCAACCCGACCAAGCCGCGCTGCTTTTTGAACATCGACCCGCGGGCCGCGGAGGACCCGGCGTTCACACCAGGCTTCACCTACGCGGCGATCCTCGATGCGGGGCTCACACCGACCCGCTTCGTCCTCGAGCTGACGGAGCGGCACGGCGCCAATGTCGACCGCATGGAGACGGCCCTCCGTCACTACTTGAAGCAGGGTTTCCCCGTCGCACTGGACGACGTCGGCGCGGGAGCTCAGTCACTCGAGCGCGTGCTGAGCCTCAGACCCACGTACCTCAAACTCGATCGCTCGCTCGTGCGCGGCGTCAGCGAAAACGCGTCCCAGCGAACGCTCGTGACCGCGCTCGTCGACGTGGGCGCGCAGCTCGGCTCGCGCGTGATCGCCGAGGGCGTGGAGGATGAAGCCGACGTCGCGGCGCTGGTCGAGATGGGTGTATCCTACGCGCAGGGGTGGTTCTTTGGTCGCCCCTCCTCCGCGCCCGAACCGCCTGACCCCGCGGGGCTCGTCGCTCTCGCGGGCATGCGCCTGCGCCGCGGCCGCAAAGCACGGCGCGGGAACCAACGGGACTTGCTTCGCCTCGTCGAGGACCTCGCAACCGCGGCCTCGCTCGAGGACGCGCTCCGAACCGTCACCACTGCCACAGCTCGCCTCCTCGGCGTCGAGCGGGTGAGCTTGCGTCTGCTGAACGCCACCCGCGACGGACTTCTCGTCGCCGCCCGGAGCGGGGAGTCCGTGCACCTCCACGCCGACACGCACTTCCTCCCTGGCGAAGGTCTCGTCGGTGCCGTCGTCGCGTCGGGCGAGCCCGTTCGCGTGGGTCGCGCGCTCGAAGACCCCCGCTTCGTGGTGAAGCCCGGGCTCGCGTCACCATTCGCATCCTTCCTCGGCGCGCCGCTCCGCGACGGGTCCGGAACCTTCGGTGTGATCGCCTCTACCTCTCAGACCCCGGACGACTTCGACGAGGACGACGAGCTTCGGCTTCGCATCGTCGCGGGCATCGTCGCGCCCTACCTCGAGGCGCGACGACTCGCGCGCCTCGCGCAGAGCGACGCGCTCACCGGCGTACTCAACCGCCATGCCATCGACGTCGTGATTCCAGACGCCTCCCCACCGCGCGGAGGGCTCGCCGTCGTGCTCGTCGACGTCGACCACTTCAAGCGCGTGAACGATGAACATGGTCATGCCGAGGGCGACCGCATCCTTCGTCAGATCGCACGCCTGCTCACGTGCGGCGTCCGCACCGACGACCGCGTCGTGCGCATGGGAGGCGAAGAGTTCTTGCTGGCGTTCGAGGGAGCGAGCCTCGACGACGCCGCGTCCATCGCCGACCAGCTTCGCATCCGCATCCGCGAAGAAGTCCTGCTCGCGGGCAAACCCATCACCGCTTCGTTCGGTGTCGCCGAGCGGCGAAGGGGCGAGCTGCGGGATGATTTGCTCGCACGCGCGGACCTCGCTCTTTACGAGGCGAAACGACGAGGACGCGACCGTGTGGCCATCGCACCGGCTCCCCGCTGACCGAGCGCCGCGGGAACGAAGAGTTCACCGAGGACTCGGACAATCGTCACGACGGATCGGCAAGGCTGCGCGACGACCATGAACGCAACCACAGCTTCCTCCAGCGAGCATCTTGGGACCGTCACCCCGCTGCCCCACCCTGCGCTCGTGCATCCGGCGATCGACCCGGCGCTCGTCTCGCTTCAACTCGGCTGCCTTGGGGAGGCAAGCGTCGTCGCACGCCGCGCGTCCTTCGAGGTGCGGGCTCTGCGCGGGCCTCTCGAGCGCGAACTTCGACTCGAGATCGGTCGCCTCCGCGAGCAACGCGCTCGCCTCGCGGGACGAGGGACCGGTCGCCCTGCGGACCTCGACGAAGTCGAGCTCCGATGCGTGCATGTGGTGGTCTGGTGCACCGAGAGGCAGGCGATCGCCGCCGCCGCTTGCGTGTCCGATCCTCGGGAGGCCCACTCCTCGCTCGGGCGCGTCGACGGCCACCACGACGCACGCGGAGGCACCGTCGAGGTCGCCCGCTCGTTCGTCTCCGTGGGCTTTGCCGAGACCGAGGCGGCCGTCGCGCTGCTACGCGGGATCGACGGGTGGCTCGCCCGGCAAGCCAACGCGATCGCCGCCGAGTGACACGAGGGGCTTCACTCGCATCCCGCGTCGTCGCGTATCGCCGAGGAGCGAATCGCACCGACCGCCGTCACGGTGGGAATCCGCGCGAGCAGCGCAAACAGCGCGCTCGCTCCGAGCGGAACCTTTAGCGCCGACGCGGTGGCCATACGCGTGCCGGCTTCGACTGTCTGCGCTCCGCCGACGGCGCTCAGACGCGCATCGTGCCGCTCGAAGCGTCGTAGGCGAGCCCGTGAGCGACGAGGCGGTTTTGGTAGTAAAAAAGCAGGCGGGTGTCTTCCAGGAGCAGGTCTTGACCGCGCGCGGCGATGACCGGGTGCTCGTGGTAGCCGCCGAAGCCCTTGAGGCCCGCGGCCAAGATGCCCGCTCCGTCGTCGAGGAGCAGCGAAGGGGCCAAGCGCACCTTTCCTTGGTCAGCGAGGACCCGCGCGCGGTCACGGAGCGCCTCGACACGGCGCGCGAGCTCGGCGCGGGGCACGGTCACGTCGTCTTCCGAGCGGAGGAGCGCGAAGAGATCGCCCTTGCCCAGCACCTCGCGCACGTAGCCAAACGCCGCCGCCGCCACGAGGTGAGTCGGAAGGAAGACCGTGTCCCGCTTGTAACCCTCCACCACGGCCTCGCCGAGCTGCCGCGTGTATTCCGCGTTGCGAACCTCGTCGACCACGACCTCGCCCGTACGTGCGCTCTGCAAGTAACCAATCGGGTCGAACGCTCGGCCCGTGGGGTCGAGCGAGAGGCCGTCTTCGTCGACGAAGTTGCCGACGATGTCGATGGGCCGCGAGTAGCGAATCACCACGCCCGCGTCGTGCATGGCGAGCTTGCGCAAGAAGCTCGCGATGCGGTTCACGCGCGTCGATTCGTCGTCGTCTTGGAGCACGTAGCGGGCCTTGCCGGACTCCTGCAGGAACTCGTCGATGAGGCTCTCGGCCTCGAGCGTGAGCATGTAGTTGATGGTCGCAGGCACGAAGAACACGCGACGCGGCACGCCGGCGATCGCCGTGTTTTGGAACGCTTCGACACCCGTACCCGCGAGACCGAGCGTGAGGCGACGCTCGATGCCACCGCTGCGCGAGCGCGTGCCCCCTGGGAAGAACAGGCTATGGAAGCCGCGCTCGAGGAGCACGCACGAGTAGGTCTTGAGCACTTCTTTGTAGAGTGCATGCTTGAGCCTTCGGTCGACCTTGTAGGCGCCGAGGTTGTGCATGAAGAACGAGAGCGCCGGGTTCGTGAAGAGGTTCTTCCCTGCACCGTAGGTCGCGGGCGGCAGCCCCGAGCGCTCGAGCGCGTAGCCGAAGACGACCGAGTCGAAGTTCGAGAGGTGCGTCGGCGTGAAGACCAGGGTCCCGATCTGCGCGAGCCGCTTCAGGTGGTCGACAGGCCCTTCGATGACGACGCGGCCGTCGAGGGCGCGCAGATCGAAGGCCCCCTTGAAGTCTTCGAGGAGCATGCGTGGCGAGAGGAGCGCGTTGATGAGCGGCGCCGCGGCTCGCGAGGCGACTTTGTACACGCGCTCGTCGAAGTTGCCGGCCACGTCTTCCGCGTGCATGCGCGCGACGGACTCGAGGCTCTTCTGCAGCTCACCCTTGCCGAGGCGCCCCACCTTCCGCGCGAGGTCGCGCCACGCGGCGAGCTCGGGGTCGCCGTACGCGCCCGAGAGTTGAAGCCGGCGCACCTCGCAGTAGGCCGCGTCGTTCAACGTGAAGAGGGGATCCTTCGTGTCGCGGACCACGCGGCGGACGGTCTCGTCGACGAGCTCGGGACGCACACGGTTGAAGCCGAGGATGGGCGCGCTCATGCGGCAAGACTACGCCTTCGCGGCGCGAGCGTCAGTGGCTTCGCGCGGCGCGCGCAACGAGCGTCGTTCCCAGGAGAACCACGGCGATCCCAGCCCACTCGAGCGGGCTCGGCGGCATGTGCAGCATGCACGCACCGATCGCGATCGACCCCACGGTCTCGCCCGGCGAGACCAGCGCCAGCACCGCTGGCCGCACGCGGCTCGCCGCGCGCTGAATGAGCGTGTGCCCCACGAGCGTCGGGAAGATCGCGAGCGCCAAGACGCGCAGCGCGTCGCCCGTGGAGGGCACACGATGCGCCGACGGCAAGAGCGCGAGCACCGGTACGAGCACGAGGCTCGCCGTCGCGTAGACGAACGAGGCGTAGGCGCGCGCAGGGATCGCCGGTGACACGCCACGCGCCACGGCGACGTAGAACCCGTAGAGGAACACCGATGCGACCACGAGCAGATCGCCGAAGATCCGGTGCTCGCCGTGACCCGCCGCCGAGCCGACCACGAAGGCACCGAGCGTGGCGACGAGGACCCCCGCGAGCTCCGCTGCGCGCGGCTGAATGCGCTGCACGACCGCGGCCACGGTGACGACGGCGACGGGCTCGAGCGAGACGAGCGCCGAGGCCGCCGCGAGCGAGGTGGTGGCAAGACCGCCGAGGTAGCCCGCGAAGTGTGCGGCGAGCAGCACCCCTGCCGCGAACGCGCGGAGCCACTCCGAGCGCGGCGCAGCACGCCACGCGCGCACGATGGCCACCCGGTCGACCAGCAGAAGCGCGAGGGCCGCGAGCCCCGTGCGACCGCACGCGACCCCGAGCGGGTGCACGGTCTCGATGACCTTCGCGACCGGGCCACTCGTCGCGAAGACCACCGCGGCGATCGCGACGGATCCAAGGTCGGCCGCGCTCGCCCGCGAACCTTCGACGCTCGCGGTCACGGCTTCGCGCGACCGAGCGATGCGTCGACGTACGCCGTGCGAAACGCTTCGTCGGCGAGGCGATCGAGGGCCCACTTCGCGCGCTCGCCCGCTTCGCGCACGGGCACCGCGAGGCCGATGATCACGCAGACGTCTTCCGAGCGGCGCGCGACGGCGTAGGCGCTGTAGTAGTCGACGGTGCCGATCGGGCTCTCGCCGACCGCGTAAAGCCGGCGCGCCACCGCGGGCATGTCGCCGATGCGGATGGCGCTCTCCGTGACGCCGCTCATGCGCAACGAGAACGCCTCCACATAGGGCTTCGACCACTCGTCGAACGCGGCGATGCAGGCGCGATCGCCCTCGCCCTTGAGCGGCTCGATCGTCATCACGCCCGCGACCCCGTGGTGGTCTTGGCCGAAGCGAAAGCCGGCGTAGGCGTCGAAGCCCCAGAAGGTCACGCGACGCCATTGGCTCCCGGCCGCGAGCCCGATGCGCACGCGCCCGTCGGCGCTCTGCTGCGTCGCGGTGGGGTAGTGGCGCAAGGCCTCGAGCGCTTGCGCGTGTTGAAGCCCGCCCGCGCTCCCACGCGACGCGCCGCCGTCGTCGGGGGGAGACTTCGCGTCGACGTGCGCGTTCGGGGCCACCATGGGCGGCGTCTGCTGGCAGCCGAACGTGCCGCAACATGCGCCCCAGATCAGAGTCACCAACCCAAGACGAGGAATTCGCGGCACCACGTGACTTCGACGCTCTGCGTTCATTTTCGCTGCTCGTTTTTCGACGCCCACGGCAGGACACCTACCAACCTTTGCGCTAGGGCCACGCGCATTCGTGCCCCCCTCCCCTCTCGGGCGCCCCCTCGGTGAACCATGTCGAACGAAGCCATGACCGCGACGACACTGACGAAAAACGTCAACCTCCTGACCTGGGTCCAGGAGATGGCCGCCCTCACGAAGCCCGACCGCGTGGTCTGGTGTGACGGCTCCGAAGACGAGAAGCGCCGCTTCACGGAGATCGCGGTCGCCGACGGCACGCTCATCCCGCTGAACCAGGAGAAGTGGCCGAACTGCTACTACCACCGCTCGAACCCGAACGACGTGGCGCGCGTGGAGCAGCTCACCTTCATCTGCACGCCGAAGAAGGAAGAGGTCGGGCCGCTCAACAACTGGATGCCCCCCGCGGACGCCTACGCGAAGCTCGGCGCCATGTTCGACGGCTCCATGAAGGGCCGCACGATGTACGTGGTGCCCTACTGCATGGGCCCCATCGGCTCGCCGCTCAGCAAGATCGGCGTGGAGCTCACCGACAGCATCTACGTGGCGCTCAACATGCGGATCATGACCCGCATGGGCAAGCAGGCGCTCGACATGCTCGGCGACTCGAACGACTTCAACCGCGGTCTCCACAGCACGCTCGACTGCAACCCCGACCGCCGCTTCATCTGCCACTTCCCGCACGACAACACGATCTGGTCGGTGGGCTCGGGCTACGGCGGCAACGTGCTCCTCGGCAAGAAGTGCCTCGCACTCCGCATCGGCAGCTTCCTCGGCAAGCAAGAGGGTTGGCTCGCGGAGCACATGCTCATCCTCGGCGTCGAGTCGCCGGAGGGTGAGACGACGTACGTGGCGGCGGCGTTCCCGAGCGCGTGCGGCAAGACGAACTTCGCGATGATGATCCCGCCGAAGCGCTTCAACGGCTGGAAGATCTGGACCGTTGGCGACGACATCGCGTGGATGCGCGTCGGGCCCGACGGCAAGCTCTACGCGATCAACCCGGAGGCCGGTTACTTCGGCGTCGCGCCGGGCACGAGCAACAGCTCGAACCCCAACGCCATGAAGTGCGTGATGAAGGACACGCTCTTCACGAACGTCGCCCTCACGAAGGACGGCGGCGTGTGGTGGGAAGGCATGGACGGCGAGGTCCCCGAGGAGCTCACCGACTGGCAGGGCCGCCCCTGGAAGAAGGGCTCGACCGAGAAGGCCGCGCACCCGAACGCGCGCTTCACGGCGCCGGCCTCGAACAACCCCGCGCTCAGCTTCCAGGCCGACGACCCGCGTGGCGTTCCGATCAGCGCGATCATCTTCGGCGGCCGCCGCGCCACCACGGTGCCGCTCGTCATGCAGTCGTTCAGCTGGCTCCACGGCGTGTTCTTCGGCTCCACGCTCGGCAGCGAGACCACCGCCGCCGCGGTCGGCCAGGTCGGTGTCGTGCGCCGCGACCCGATGGCCATGCTGCCGTTCCACGGCTACGACATGGGCAGCTACCTCGGCCACTGGCTCGAGATGCAGCACAGCATCCCGTTCCCGCCGAAAATCTTCATGGTCAACTGGTTCCGCCAGGACGAAAACGGCAAGTTCCTCTGGCCGGGCTTCGGCGAAAACATGCGCGTCCTCAAGTGGGTCGTCGACCGCGCGCGCGGCAAGGTCGCCGCGCAGGAGACGCTCCTCGGTTGGGTTCCGAAGGGCGACGACCTCGACCTCACGGGCCTCGACATCAGCGAGGAGCAGCTCGCGAAGGCGACGCGTATCGACCTCGGCGAGTGGGAGCGTGAGCTCGGTTCGAGCCTCGAGTTCTTCGAGAAGCTCGGCGAGACGGTGCCGGAGCCGCTGGTGCTTCAGGCGAAGATCCTCCTCTCGCGCGTGAAGGAAGCGAGCAAGGTCAAGAGCTGACCCGTTCGCTGTCGCACGACGAAAACGCGCGCTCCCATGTGGGGCGCGCGTTTTTTGCTTCGGCGGCGCGAAGGCCGAGCGCGGGCGACGCGC
>CAIOHM010000031.1 GCA_903858055.1 uncultured delta proteobacterium | reverse complement strand
GTCCGCGCCGCCGCCGATCGCCTTCTCCATGACGTCGTCTTCCGAGAGGGCCGCCTTGTCGAGCGTGATGAGGCCGCGGCGATCGAACGCCCAGTTGGCCGTGCCGGAGGAGCCGAGGACGCCCGCGTGCTTGTCGAAGATCTTGCGAAGATCCGAGACGGTGCGGTTGCGGTTGTCGGTCATGGCCTCGACGAGGAACAGCGTGCCGCCCGGGCCCGTGCCTTCGTAGACGACCTCGTCGTAGTTCGCACCGTCGCCGTCACCGGCACCACGCGACACGGCGCGCTTGATGGTGTCCGCGGGCATCTGGTTCGACTTCGCGTCGGCGATGGCCTTGCGCAGGCGCGGGTTGTTGTTCGGGTCACCTCCGCCGCCCACCTTCGTGGCCACGGTGATTTCCTTGATCAGCTTCGTGAAGAGCTTGCCGCGCTTGGCGTCGGTCGCGCCCTTCTTGTGCTTGATCGTCGCCCATTTCGAATGGCCGCTCATGCTTCACCTCGGTGACGCCACCCGCGGTGGCGCGAGCGCGCGGACCTATCGCGATGCGACGCCGCCGACAAGGACAAGAAGGCGCACCTGGACGCTACTCCGCCGGTGGATCGGGTTCGCGCTCGCCCGTGCTGCCCCCCTCGATGCGCGCGCGCTCCCTCGCGAGGACCTGGAGCGTCTGCTCCGCCTGCCCCGCGAGCTGAGCCGCGCGCTCGATTTCGCCCTCGTAGCGGCGGCGCATTTCGAGTTCGGTGCGCATCACGCGGTAGGCGTCGACGATGCGCACGTGGTGGGCGATGCGGGCGTCGAGCTCGTCGAAGGCAACCGGCTTCACGAGGTAATCGCTCGCGCCACGGCGGAAGCCTTCGGCCATGTCTTCCTTCATCCCGCGCGCGGTCAGGAGGAGCACGGGGAGCGCCGCGAGGTCGAAGCGCTGGCGGAGCACGTCGAGCACGTGAAGGCCGCTGAGGCCCGGGAGGCCGAGGTCGAGGAGGACGAGGTCGGGCGGACCTGCCGAGACGATGGTCTCGATCGCAGACTCGCCGTCGGCCGCGAGCCACACGTCGAAGCCCTGGCGCTCCAGGAACTGCCGAAGCAGCGTGCGGTTGGTCTCGTCATCATCGACGACCAAGACGGGGCGTCCGCCGTTCGAGACGCCCTCGCGCACCACACGCGCGGGCGCCGACTCGAGGGCGATGCGCGCCGACCGTGGCCCCATGCCCGTCGCGATGCGATCGGCGACCGACACCGAGACGGCCGGGAGCGTCAACTTCAGAACGACGCCCACCTCGCGCGTCACCTGAATCGTCAAGCAGCCGCCGTTGTGCATCGCCGTCCGCGAGGCGGTGGTGAGCCCGAGCCCGATGCGTGTGGCGGGCAAGCCTGCGCCTGCGAGGCGGCGCACGGTCTCGAAGGGCGACGTCAGGGGCCCTGGATCGGGGAAGCGACCGTTCGCGTACACGGTGAGCAAGACCATCGGGCCGTCGCCCTCGAGCGCGACCACGACCTGGCCGCTCTCGGCGTAGGTCACGG
>CAIOHM010000030.1 GCA_903858055.1 uncultured delta proteobacterium | reverse complement strand
GGGCGCCTCGCCTCCGTACCGCGCGTGCCTTGAGCGCTCCGCTCAGGGCGCGTCTTTGGCGCAGCGGAAGCCGCTCATCACGAGCCGGAAGCTTGGTCCGTGGTGCACGCGGTTCGCCGAGCGCAGGCCGTCGCCCCAGTAGTTGAACGCGCCGCCTCGCAGCACGCGCTCGCACTCGTTCGGGATCGGGTTCGTGCCCGTGAATCCCTGCTTTCCGTCGCGCCGGAGCTCGTCTTGCGTGCGGAGGATCGCGGGGCAGTCGCCGGGCTTGCCCTCGGCGGCGGTCGCGCGGCGGTAGGCGTAGGGGTCGTAGAGATCGTCGACCCACTCCCACACGTTGCCGGCGAGATCGTCGTGGCCGTAGGGGCCGCGGCCGGCGGGGTGCGTGCCGACGGGCTCGGTGGCGTCACGACCGAAGGCGCGCCCGAAGACTCCATGCTCGGCGCTCGGCTTCGCGCCACCCCAAGGGAACTTGCGTCCGTCCGTGCCGCGGGCAGCCTTCTCCCACTCGGCCTCGCGCGGGAGGCGCTTGCCGCGGAACGCGCAGTAGTCGCGCGCGTCGAACCACGAGACGCCCACGACCGGCTGCTTCGGGCCGCGGAAGGCGCTCTCGAGGCCCGCGTGGTTGCGGGTGGCGATCTTGTCGTCCCAGGGGCGGCAGCGCTTGGCGCCCACGCACTCGCCGTAGGCCTCGTTCGTCACCTCGGTGCGATCCATGTAGAATGCAGCGAGGCTCACCGTATGCGCGGGGCGCTCGTCTTGCTCGCCCTCGTCGCTCGAGCCCATCGTGAAGGACCCGGCGGGCACGAGCGGCATCTCGTCTTCGGTGGCCGGGGCGCTCGCGGCGAGCGTGAGCGTGGCGTGCGCCGCCACGGGCGAGCGGTGCAGCGGGTGCTCCTTCGCAATGTCCGCGGGCCACCGCACGACGGCGGAGGTCACGAGCAGGATGAAGGTTCCTCGGGAGTACGGCTGGACCATGTAGGACAATGTCATCATCGGCCTCACCACCCTGCCGGCGCAAGAAAAAGGCGTCGATGCGCCGGATCGTTGCGATTTTTCGGCGGTTGACGCAGGCTCCGCCCCTCCATGGTCGACCAGGTGCTGCCCCCGAAGCGCGACGTCGCGCTCAAGCTGCTCGAGGAATCGAGCCTCTTCATCCACCTGGACCCGCGCGCCGAGGGCGTCTCGGTGCCGCCCTGGTTCAAGAAGCAGCCGCAGCTCGTGCTCCAGGTGGGCCTTAACATGGCCGTACCCATTCCTGACCTCGAGGTCACCGAGAAGGGCATCTCGTGCACGCTGAGCTTCAGCCGCCAGCCGCATTGGTGCCTCATGCCCTGGGAGGCGATCTTCGCGCTCGTGGGCGACGACGGCCGCGGCATGGTGTGGCCCGAGGACGTGCCCGCCGAGGTCGCGCGGCAGTCCGACCTTCGCGGTCCTGCGCCGAAGCCCGCGACCAAAAAGCGCGCGCCGCAGGTCGCGCCGCTCGCGAGCAGCGAGGAGCCCGAGGCCGAGCCTGCGAAGCCCGCGGGACCGCCGCGCCTCTCCGTCATCCCTGGAGGCATGAGCACCGCGCCTGAGGTTGCGGTCCCCCCCGCGGCGCCGATGCCTGCGCTCGACGAGGCCGCCGCGCGCGAGACCCCCGAGGTCGCCGCGGCACCGGAGCGCCAACTCGCGCTCTTCGAGGGAGGTGCGCCCGCGAGCGAATCCGCGGACGAGGTTCCCGCCGAACAAGCGCCGCGCCCCTCGGTGGCCCCGAAGCGTGAGCGCCCCGCGTGGCTCCGCGTGGTCAAGGGCGGCGCGACCGACGAGGGGTGAGCTTCGTTCGCGTCATGGGTGCGTACGCGTTCCGAAATACGGAGCACGTACGGTAACGCGTCGAGGTCAGTTCGCGCGTGAGGCCGCAACGAGCGCCGACGTGAGCCAGCGACCGATCTTCTCGGCGCCTGCCGGGGTCGGGTGCACGCGATCGGAGCTGCCGAGCGACGGCTTCTGACGCTGCCAGCGCGCGAAGCTGCCTTCGCCGCCCATGGCCTGGAACGTGTTCCAGAAGGCGACGCCCTCTTCGGCTGCGATGCGCTCTTGCACGGAGACGATGCGCGGGATGTTCGGGTGGCTCTTCGGGGCCTTGCCACCGGAGGCGTCCGCGCGATCGAGGGGCGCGACGACGAGCACCGGGACGCCGGGCGCGGCCTCCTTCACCTTCTTCACGAGCGCGCGCACTTGTTCGCCATAGTGCTCCTCCGAGAGGCGGTCGTCGGACTCGTTGGTCCCGTACTGGAGGATCACGAGGTTCGGCTTCTGCAGCGCAAAGACCTGCTTCCAGTGCTCGTCGTCCATTTTCGCGAGGAGCTTGGCGCGCGCGCCGTTGATGCCGAGCGCATCGTAGAGGACGCCGTTCACGTCGCGCTCGAGCGAGACGCCAAAGAGCCGCGGCTGACCGCCCTTGGCGACGCGGAGCTCGAGCTCGTGCGCGCCGTCTTCGACCGAGACCACGTGCGTGCGCGGAGCCCCCTCGGCGCCGCGCGTGCTGAAGCCGGGCACCGTGCGACCGTCGAGCTTGAGCTGCACGTCGCCGCCCTTGGGCGTGGTGGCGTAATGGACGACGAAGCGGCTCACCGCGTGGCCGACCGGGCCTTTTTCGGTCGTAGCGAAGCTCGCGCTCGCGCCCTCGGCACCCACGAACGAGACCGCGCCGTAGCCGTAGCGGTGGTCCGGTGCGAAGGGGCCCACCACGCGCGAGGCGCGCCAACCGTCGCCGGCGCCGTGCTTCACGTCGTTGTGGAAGTACCACGACCACGGGTTGGCGATGAGCAGGAAGCCGTGGCCTGCGTCTCCGTAGCGAGCCTGAAGGCCGCGTCGCACCGTGCCCGAGACGTAGTCGCTCGTGACGAGTGAATCGCCGTAGTGGGCGATGCGGACCTGCGCGCCGGGCTCCTTGCGCTTCACGCGGCCGAGCGCTTCGAAGAAGGGCTTCAAGAGCTCCGGGTGCACGATGGCCACGGGCGCGGGCTCTTCGTTCGCCGTGTCTTCGGCTTCGCTGCCGAGCGCGTTCGACGCGGACTCGCGGTTCTCGCTCGCCGGCAGCGCTTGCTCGCCCTCTTTCGAGGTCGGCGCGGGCACGGCGCTCGGTGCCGCGGGCTCTTCGCTCAAGGGCCTCTCGGGGCTCGGCGCTTCGGCTGGCGCGGTCTGCCATGGGAGGCGCACGCGCAGCGCTTCGAGGCCGGGCACGAGCGGCAAGAGCGCGAGACCCACGCCGGCGAGCAAGAGCGCACCCAGCACCTTGGGGAAGCGAGCTCCGGCGACCGGCTCGCTCGTCGCGCGCTCACCAGGCACGGGCCGATTCTCCATCGCCGTGCGCTCTATGCAGGCCCTGCCCGCGCCGCAAGCGTCTCGTGCGTACCCTTCGTCGGAGCGAGGGCGCCCCCTGCGCGAGCCCCCCTCGTTCGCGCTCGAACCGCCGAAAAGTGTTGCGATCCGCGGGGCGATGCCAAAGAAGCGTCGCGGCGCATGCTCTTTCACGAGGCGACGTACCCGGTCTTTCTGGCGCTGCTCTTCGTGGCGTTCTGGGTGAGTGCGCGCTTCGGTCGCCTCCGCACGGGGCTCCTCGTCGCGGCGAGCTACGCGTTCTATTTCTACGGCACCTACGAGTCCGCGCAGGAGCAAACCCCGCCGCTCGGCGTGCTCCCGTGGAGCTTCCTGTGCCTCGGCATCGTCTTCGTCGGCAGCACGCTCGATTTCTTCGTGGCCCACGCGATTCGGCGAGCCGATACGCAGGCGAAGAAGAAGCTCTGGCTGCTCGTCTCGATCGGCTACTACCTCGGGGTACTTGCACTCTTCAAGTACCTGGATTTCTTCATCGGGAGCTTCGTCGACCTCGCCCACATGGTCGGCTGGAACCTGCAGGCGAAGACGCTCGGGCTCATTCTGCCCTTTGGCATCTCGTTCTTCACGTTCGAGACCATGAGCTACACGATCGACGTCTACCGCGGCGATCTCGAGCCCCACGACCGCTACGGCGAGTACCTGCTCTTCGTTTGCTTCTTCCCGCACCTCGTGGCGGGGCCGATCGTGCGCCCGAAGAGCTTCCTGCCCCAGCTCGCGGCCGAGCCCGTCTTCGACGAGTACCAACACGGCGAGGGCGTGGCGCTCATCGTGCGCGGCCTCGCAAAAAAGCTCGTCATTGGCGACGCGCTCGCAGCGAACCTGGTCGATCGCGTCTTCGAAGCCCCTGAGCGCTTCTCGAGCCTCGAGGTGCTCCTCGGCGTCTACGGTTACGCGTTCCAGCTCTACAACGACTTCAGCGGCTACACGGACGTCGCCCGCGGCAGCGCCAAGCTCTTCGGCTACGAGCTCCCGCTCAACTTCGATCGCCCCTACGTCGCGACCTCGCTGCAAGACTTCTGGCGCCGCTGGCACATCTCGCTCTCGAGCTGGCTGCGCGACTACCTGTACATTCCGCTCGGCGGCAACCGCGGGTCGTTCGTTGCCACGCAGCGGAACCTCTTCCTCACGATGCTCCTCGGCGGGCTCTGGCACGGCGCGAACTGGACCTTCGTCGTGTGGGGCGCGTGGCACGGCGGCGGTCTCGCGCTGGGGCGCTTCGTCGACCGCGCGCGCGGCGTTGCGAAGTCCGCGGGTGCGCCGAGCCTCTTCGCGCGCCTCGGAGGCCGCGTCTTCACCTTCCACGTCGTGTGCGTCGGCTGGGTGTTCTTCCGCGCGCCCTCGGTGCGCCAAGCCTTCGCGATGTTCCGCGAAATGCTGGATCACCGCCCGGGCCTCGAGCACCTCGCGACCTCCACGCTCGTCATCTTGGCCCTGAGCGCCGCGCTGCACTTCTCACCCACGAGCCTGCGGCGCGATCTCGAGCGCGACTTTGCGCGCAGCTCCATGGTCATGCAGGGCGCGCTCCTGTTCGTCGCGATCGTCGTCATCCACCTCTTCGCCTCCCAGAAGGCGGCGCCGTTCGTGTACGGCCAGTTCTGAGGGGTGATCCCGATCCATACGAAGGCATACGAAAACAAGCCTTCGTACGTGCGTGGGCTGCGTTAGCTGGCGGGCTCCGCGAGCCAACCGGCGATCGTGCGGTAGACTTCGGCCGCGCCCAGCAAGTCGATGTGACCGGTGCCGTAGGCAATCTTCGTGTGATCG
>CAIOHM010000029.1 GCA_903858055.1 uncultured delta proteobacterium | reverse complement strand
GGCGTGAGGAGGCCGAACGCCACGAGGCGTGCGTCGCCGGTGCGCGGCTTGGCGAAGAGCGCCCGCAGCGCGAGCTCGGCGATGAACACCGCCGTGCCGAGGGAGGCGAACTGTGCGAGGCGAAGCATCGCGAAGAGGTGCTCCTGCGGGACCACGAGCGCGCCCACCGTCGCCACGGCGCCGAGGACGACCGTGGCGAGGCGCCTTCGTGCGGGGCCAGCGCCGACGAGGTGCTCGGCGGCCATGAGCGTGCCGCACGTGCACACGGGAATGGCTCCGTATTCGACCCGGTTTCGGAGCGCGAGCGAGAGGCCCGCGCCGTCGAGCAGGTGGCCGAAGTTCGCGAGCCACAAGGCGGCGCCGAAGCCCATGAGCGAGATGAAGAGGGGCGCGCGCTCGCTCGGGCGCAAGAGCCACTCGACGCCGATGAACGTCGCGAGCAGGACGAGGAATCCTACGAGCACGGCGAACTTCACGGCCTGCACCTTGAGCGCCTGTGCTCCGCGCCCGAGCGCCATGAGCCTCGGGGGCTCCCAAATGCCTGCGTGCTGCCCCTCCGCCCACGCGCGCGTACGAATGTGCAACATGCACGTGAGTTCGGCGGCGAGCGGCAGACCAAGCGTGTAGGGGGCGAGCGACTCGTAGCCCTCGCGCCACCGAGGACCGTTGAGCGTGGTGAACGCGGTCGTGCCGTCGCGCGCGCGGCAGGTCAGCGTCGAAGGCGGGTTGCTCGGCACGAAGAGCTCCGTGTGGGCGGTCGCGTCGAGGCCGCGGATCGTGACGACGTAGGTGGCGGAGCCCGTGCCGCTGTCCCACGAGGGCGGGTGCGGCTGCTCGAGGATTCGCCCGGGCACGGTGAAAGGTTGGAGTTCGGCGCCCGCGGGGAGAGGATCTTCGAGTGGGGTGTTCCAAGCCACCTGCCACGTGCCCGCGAGGGGGACCGCGCCGTCGGTGACGAGTCCCCAACCCGCGAGATCGAGGACGCCGTCGACGACCCGTGGCGCCGGGCGGTCATTCCGCGTCGCGCACCCGAGCAAGCACGTGACGATCGCGAGCGTCCACACGACGCATGCCCAAAGCCGCCAGCGCTTCGCCACGAACCCCATCTCGCGCCCGATGCTCGCACGAGTGGGGAACGATGTTGGAGCGCTCGCGCGATCTTCGCTCGGCGCCGTGGTCGCGGCGGTGAGCGAATCGCCACGCCTGAAGTCGTGACTCTGCCGAGAGTGACCACGCGCCTCTTGCGCCCGCACGCGACTCCAGGCTTTTCGCTAGGCTGAAAGACGGCGCGGCTTGCCGCGACCCGGAGGTCCCATGAGCGAGAGTCCCCTGTCGATGCACCCTGGCCCGCACACGCCGCTCGTCGGCACCACGCTCCGCGAGCACGTGCTCTCGGGCATGCAGGCCGCGCCCGGTGCGACCGGCGAATTCACCTCGCTGCTGAACCACATGTCGCTCGCGATCCGCATCATCAACTCGCGCGTCCGCCAGGCCGGGCTCGCGGGCATGCTCGGCTACACGGGCAACACGAACGTTCAGGGCGAGGCGGTTCAGAAGCTCGACGTCTACGCGAACGACGTGCTCCTGAACGTCCTCGAGCGCTCCGGTCACTGCGCCATCATCGCGAGCGAAGAGATGGACGACCCGGTCTTCGCGCCGCACCCGAGCAAGTACGTCGCGCTCTTCGACCCGCTCGATGGCAGCTCGAACATCGACACGAACGGGACCATCGGCACCATCTTCGCGATCCTCCGCCGCAAGGTGACCGACGCGAAGCCCGCGATGGAGGAGGCGCTGCGCCCCGGCTACGAGATCGCTGCGGCGGGCTACGCGCTCTACGGACCTGCCACGCTCTTCGTGCTCTCGACGGGCCAGGGCGTGCACGGCTTCACGCTCGACCCGAACATCGGCGAGTTCTTCCTCTCGCACCCGAACATTCGCTGCCCGTCGAAGGGCACGACGTACTCGGTGAACGGCGGCAACCGCGCGCGCTGGAGCGAGGGAACCCGCAAGTGGGCCGAGTACCTCAAGGGGTCCGACAAGGCCACGGGCCGGCCCTACGGGTCGCGCTACATGGGGTCGCTCGTCGCGGACGCGCACCGCACGCTGCTCAAGGGCGGCATCTTCGCCTACCCCGCGGACGAGAAGGCGCCGAAGGGCAAGCTGCGCCTGCTCTACGAGGCCAACCCCATGGCCTTCCTCATGGAGCAGGCCGGCGGCATGGCGACCGACGGCGTGAACCGCATCCTCGACATTCAGCCGACCGAGCTCCACGAGCGCACGCCGCTCGTGCTCGGCAGCGTCGAAGACGTGCTCACGTTCAAGCGCTTCCAGCTCGAGCACCCGTAACGAATCGGCGTCACGGTACCGCGACGACGGGCACTCCGTAGTGCGCGGCCTCGCGGCAAACGCTCGAGAGCCCTTCGCAACGAGAAGCAAAGAGGAGCCCTGCGGAATGCGCGAGTATTCCCAGGGCTTCTTCGCGCGGAAGTGCGCCCGTGAAGTGCGCGGCGAGGCCAAGCGCGCGGGCTTGCTGCTCGAGGCTCGAGCGCTCCGGTCCATCGCCGATGACGACGAGATCCATCCGTCGTATGTGTTCGGTACGTGAGGCGTATGCCAATGCCTCCGCGCAGCGCTTCGAGGGCACGAGCCGCCCGAGGATCACGTGCGCCGGTCGCGGCCACCGAGGCCCGAGCACGGCGAGGGGCGGGAGCTCGAGCGATGCCTCCTCCACGAACGACCGAGCCAGGAGCTGCGCGCGGTGCTTCGCCGGGAGCGCCTGCGAGAGCTCGTCGCGCAGGGCCTCGGAGACGAAGCGCCAGCGCGTGGAGCCACGGAGCAGCCGCGCGACGCATGCGGATCGGAGTGGCTCCGGCACCGTGACGAGGGCGCGCACGCACGCGCCGTGGCTGACGAGGACCGTTGGCCGCCGCGCGAGGAGATTCCCAAGCGCGAGGGCCGTGGGGAAGGGCTAATGAACGACGAGGCGATCGGGCTCCAGGGTTCGTACGTGCGCGGCGAGCGTGGCGAAGAATCGCGCAGCCCCAAGCGCGCGCCGCGGGTCCTCGCGCAGACGCGCCGCGAGGCCTGGCGAGCCGAACGCGTCGCCCGCCGTCACGCTCGACACCACGGGGCCGGCGAGCGGCGTTCGCGAAGCGAAGGGAGCCACGACCGTGACCTCGTGGTCGAGGGCGAGCCCACGAGCCTCCGTGGCGACGAAGTGGCCGTCGGGATCCCCGGCGAAGCGCGGGTAGCTGGTCGTGACGACGACGACGCGGGACATGCGGTCGCGCTAGCAGGCCGAGGAAAGAAGCGCGATCGCTGCGGCGCCACGGAGGTTGGAGAAGGATTACGTAATATTCAAAGAGTAATACGGTCCGTCGTTTCCACTGCCGAGCGTTTTTTCGAAGCTGCGAGGGCCGAAGGGAGCGTGCAAGCGCGCGCGTTCCGCGGTAGGAGCGCTCCCGTGACCACCGGCCTCCGCATCGACTCGAACGTCTTCGTGCGCCTCGCCCTCAAGAGCGAGCCACTCCCCGCCGAAGGCGCCCCCGACCTCCCCGCGGTCGAGGAAGAGATCGAGTACGTGCACGGCTACGGCTTCCTCGTGCCGGGGCTCGACATCGCCCTCCGCGGCCTCGCCATCGGCGACGCGTTCCGCATCACGCTCGACGCGGAGCAGGCGCACGGCCCCTACGACGACGACCTGGTCTTCGACGTCGATCGCAGCGAATTTCCGAACGTCGACGCGCTTGGGCCCGGCGACGAGGTGTGGGCCGACGGCCTCGAGGCCGAGCCGGTGACCGTGCGGGTGCTCGAGGTGCGCGCCGAGTCCCTCCTCGTCGACGCCAATCACCCTTGGGCGGGCCGCTCCGTGTGCTACACCGCCCGCGTCCTCGCCCTGCGTGACGCGACCGATTCCGAAATCTCCGAAGCCGCGGAGCATTTCGACTCGGCCTTCACCGACGAAGACGACGAAGTGCCCGAAGAGGTCCCCCTCGTCCGCCTTCGCCGCAAAGACTCCCCCCTGTAGTTTCCGAAAGCCTGGAGTATCCCGTGAGCAAAGACATCAACGCCGCCATCGTCGACACCCGCACCCGCGACCGTAACCTCGCCAAGGGTCTCGGCACGAAGGAGCAGGTCGAGGCGCTGCTCGCGTCGCTTCCGGATCTCGAAGCCGAAGCCGAGAACGTCTCCCTCGCGCAGCCGGCCATCGGCGGTCGCGAAGACTGACCAGCACGCTTTCCGCCGCGCCTCCCGTGTCGCGCTTCGAAGGAAACGAGCCACGCCGATGACCGAGCCTCTCCCCCACGTCGACTTCGCCACGCTCGTGCTGTCGCTGAGCCAGTCCGCGCTCGTCTACCTCGGCCAAGCCGAAGACGCGGAGAACGGGCCGGCGTCGCTCGACCTCAACCTCGCGCGCCACAGCGTGGACCTCATCGCGCTTCTCGAGGAAAAGACCAAGGGAAACCTCTCGGGCCAAGAGGAGCGGCTCATCGGCTCGGTCCTCGTCGACCTCCGCGCTCGCCTCGCCGACCTCACCGGTCAGGGGGGCGGGGGCGCGTGAAGGAAGGCCGCTTCGGTCGCGCGTCGTTCGTGGCGGTCGCGCTCGTCGTGGGCGCGTGCAACCGCGGTCCCAAGGGGGACGCGTCGTTGCCCTCCGGCGCCGTGCGTGTGCCGAACGAGTCCGCCTCGCCCGCGGCTCCAGCGCCAGCGCGGAACACCGTTCCTACGCTCGTGGCAGGCGGTGCGCCGCTCTCGCTCGCGCCCATCGTGAAGGCCGCGAACGCGTCGGTCGTGACGATCACCACCGCGGTCGCGAGCACCGGTGGCGGCATGTTCTTCGGCCGCCAGAGCCGCCAATCGAAGGGCCTCGGCACGGGCTTCATCGTCGAAGGTGACGGCCTCATCGTCACGAACAACCACGTCATCGAGGGCGCCGACGCCGTCGACGTGCAGCTCGCCGACGAGCAGGTCTTCCCTGCGAAGGTCGTGGGCGCGGACCCGGTCACGGACCTCGCCCTCGTGCGCATCGAAGGCAAAGGCCTGCCTGCGCTCCCGCTCGGCGACTCGGCGGGCGTCGAGGTCGGCGACTGGGTCGTCGCGATCGGCAACCCGTTCGGGCTCTCGCACACGGTGAGCGTTGGCATCGTGAGCGCGAAGGGCCGCACGCGCGACGAAGTGCCCATCGATCAAGGCGGCTATTACGATTTCCTCCAGACCGACGCCTCGATCAACCCGGGCAACAGCGGCGGTCCGCTCCTCGATCTTTCGGGCCGCGTCGTCGGCGTGAACACGGCCATCCGCGGTGACGCGCAAGGCATCGGCTTCGCGATCCCCATCGACATGGTCAAGCAGCTGCTCCCGCTCTTGAAGCGCGACGGGCGCGTGAAGCGCAGCGCGCTCGGCGTCTCGGTGCGCGACCTGCGCGAAGTGCCGCCGGCGGACCGCGCGGTGCTCAAGCTCCCCGAGAGCGTCGCGCGCGGTGTCGTGGTCTGGGAGGCCGTGCCGGGCGGTCCTGCGGCGGCGGCCGGTCTTGCTTCGGGCGACGTCATCGTCGCGTTCGAGGGGCAGCCCGTCACGCGCGCCACCGAGCTCCAGTGGCTCGCCTCCACGGCGGGCATCGGCAAGGCCGTCACGCTGCGGGTGATCCGTGCCGGCGAAGCATTCGACCTGAAGGTCACGCTCGGGGCCCTCGCGCCCTCGGGCCCGTGGCGCCGCTGAAAGTTTTTCTCCATGGCGGTGAATAAGCCAGGCGCGCGGGCGTCGAAGGAGCTCGAGGAGCCCAAAAGCCTTGCCGCCGACCCACCCGACACCGAACTCGTCCAGCGCGCCCGTGAGGGTGATCGCGCGGCGTTTCGCGTGCTCGTCGAGCGGCACCAGCGCGCGTCGTTCGCGCTCGCCATGGGCATGCTCCGCCACGAAGCGGACGCCCGCGACGCCCTCCAAGAGGCTTTCCTCAAGGCGTTCCGAAACCTCGGCTCGTTCCACGGCGACGCCGCGTTCTCCACGTGGCTCTACCGCATCGTCAGCAACGCCTGCATCGACCGCCGTCGCCGTCGCAAAGTCACCGTCGAAGCCGACGACCTCACCATCGGCGCCGTCGACTCGTCGCCCACGCTCGCGGTCATGCCGCGCAGCCCGCAGCGCGAACTCGAGCGCTCGCGCCTTGGGGAGCGCATCCACGCCGCGCTCGCCAAGCTCCCAGACTACCACCGCGACACCGTGGTCCTCCGTGAAATCGAGGGCCTCAGTTACGCGGAAATTGCCGAGGCCACAGGGGTCTCCATCGGGACGGTCATGAGCCGCCTCTTCCACGCCCGTCAGAAGCTCCAGGTCGCCCTCGCCGACGTGTACGAGGGCGAGGGTGCGCGCGCGGCCTCTGAGCCTCCGGCCGGCAAGAAGGAGGCGATCTCGTGAGCGCCCCGCTGCCCATCGACGAAGCCACGCTCCTCGCGCTGATGGCGTACCTCGACGACGAGCTCCCCGAGGCGGAGCGCGAGTCCCTCGAGCTGCGCCTCGCGGAAGAGCCGCTGCTCCAAGAGGCCCTCGCGAGCCTCGTCGAGCGCCACGACCTCGTGCGTGAGGCGTTCGCGGCCATGCCCGTACCGGCCGATCTCGCCGCGGGCATCGTGGCGTCCGTCGAGCGCGCCACCGTCCCTCCGCCGTCGAACGTGCGCTCGCTCGCGCGCCTGCGCCGCTTCGCGCCCATGGCTGCGGCGCTCGCGTTGCCTGCCGCCGCCGCCATCTTCTTCGTGATGCGCGCGAACCCCGAGGCTCCCCACGCCCTCGAGCTTCCGCACGTCGAGCCTGCGCCGACCATGCAAGCGGTCCTCACCGAAGCCGAAGACATGCCCGAGGGCGACGAATCTGCGCCCGTGAACGAAGGCGAAGGCGTCGACGTGGACGAAGTCGAAGCTTCGGCGCGGTCGGTGACCGTGTTTACGCTCCCGGCCGTCGCCGCGCGCGTGCATGGCACCTCCGTCGTGGTCTGGATGGATGACGACGACGACGAGAGCGGGCTAGAGAAGCAGGAGAGCGCAGCACACGCGGCTCCCTCCCCATGAACCGTTTCGTTGTATTCTGCACGCTCGCGTCCGCCCTCACGTGGACGGCCCCCGGCACCGCCAAGCCCCGCCCGGAAGGCGACGGCGCCGCGGTGGTCTCGCCGGTGCGCGTCTCCGCGGAGGTGATCGTCTTGCTCGCCACGCAAGCGGACGGCGCCCGGAGCATCGACCCGGCCATTGGCGCGTTGCCGCAGCTCTCGAAGCCGCCGTTCAACGCCTACAGCCAATGGAAGCAAATCGACCGCAAGACCGTGAGCCTCGAGCGCGCGAAGAGCACCACCTTCAGCGTCGCGAACGGGCGAACGCTGCAGCTCACCTACTCGGAGCTCGCCGCCGACAAGCGCTACCGCGTCGCCGCTGCCATGCTCCGTGAAGACGGATCGGCGCTCCAAAAGGTGAACGTCGTCGCCGCGCCGCAAGAGCCCTTCTTCTTGGCAGGTCAGAAATACCAAGGCGGCACGCTCTTTATTGGTATTACGCTGAAGCCGTGACCGAAGGGCCGTCGATCCCACCCCCGCGCTACGCGCACACGCTCCACGTCGAGGCTCCTCAGCCGAAGCCGTTCGCGTTCCTGCTCGGCGTCGCGCTCCTCGCGTTCGCGGTGCCCGCGGCGCTCGTGTTCGCGTTCCTGCGTGTCGTCGCCGAACCGCCGGCGCTCGTCGTCGCCGAGGCCCCCGCGGCTGCGCGCGAACCTGGGCGCGAGGAGGCGCAAGAGCGTGCGGTCGAGCCTCCGCCCGTGGTCCCCGTGGCGCTTGTCGAAGACGCGAGCCATGCCCTCGACGCGGCGTCAACGACCGCCGCCGCCCTCGACGCCGCACCGATCGCCCTCGACGCCGGCGTGGCGAGCGCGGCCCCAGCGCCTCCCGTGCCCGTGCCCATGACCTTCGAGCTCGGGATGGGCATCCTCCACTCGTGCCGCAACACGGCGGGGAAGTACCTCGAGGGCTACCAAGAGTGCGGGAGCGCCGGTGAGCTCGATCGCTACCTCGTGAAGGTGATCGGTCAGGACCTCGTCGCCTGCGAGAGCGGGGCTCCGACCTCGCCGATGACGTTGCGGGTCAGCGTCGACTACAGCGCGCTCGCCGGGACCATCGAGGTCGTCGACGCCAAGCTCATGCCGGTGCCCGGCCCGTGGGCGACCTGCCTCGGCTCCCACTTCGTCCTCGAAAACCTCTCGAAGATTCGCCACAACAACCCGAAGTATACGCTGACATACCGCGTAACACCGCATCTAGGCGGTGAAGCGGCCGCGGCGCGCTGAGCCTCGCAGGCTCGGTCCTCGGTTACTTCTCCGTGGGGAACGGGGCCGTCTTCGCTTGCCCGTTCGCGTCCACCCCGAGCAGCTCGTCGATGCGCTTCTGTGCGCCCTCGAGGATGCTCTGCGCGCGCCGTGAGAGCCCCACGCCCTCTTCGAAGAGCGCGAGCGAGTCCTCGAGCGGGAGGTCGCCGCTCTCGAGCTTCCCGACGATCTCGTTCAAGCGCGCGAGCGTGTCGTCGAAGCGCGGGTCGTTCTCGGTGCGGGGTGGCTTCGCCATGCGGTCACTCTCGTCGCTCTCGCGAGCCCTGGCAAGAGGCAGGCGTCAGGGGGAAGGCGCGGGTTTTGGCTCCGGGCAGCCCTGGTTTTCTGGGGGGCCCGCCTCGTTCGGGCACTTGTCGTCTTCGTCGCCCACGTCGTCGTTGTCGTTGTCGACCTCGGGGCATCCGTCGCCGTCTTCGAACCCGTCCCGATCCTCCTCGAGCTCGGGGCATTGGTCCACGCGGTCGGGCACGCCGTCGCCGTCGCGGTCGTGGCTTCGTGGCGTGTAGCGGAGGCCCACGGTGCCGAACGCCTCGCGCGCGCCGGCCACGGAGCCGCCAAGGCTGACGACGAGCGAGAGGTCTTCGTCGGCGTCGAGGAAGAAGCGCTCGGAGAGGTGGACGAACGTCGCGTCGAACGCGTCGCTTCCCGTGGCCGCACGCCGCAGCGTGGAGGCGAGCTCGAGCCTCGGTGTGGCCGGCCCGACGCCGAAGATGTCGCGCGTGCGCATCGTGACCCCGAGGCCCGCGTCGACGACCACGCGCGGCGCCGCGAGAACCGCGCCCGCCTGCGAAGCGGCGTCGTCGAGCGGGTACCCGACGCCCGCGTGGGCCAAGAGGTCGGCGATCGCCGCGCGGTACTCGCCATGAACCGAGGCCGTCGCCGCGGGGGCCGCGTAGGCGATGCCGCTCGCACGATCGCCCGTCGGCGCGCGCACCCCCACGGTCCAGGCAAGGCCCGGTCCCACGACGCCTGGCTCCACCGCGGTGTGCGCGAGGACGACGCGCACGTCACCAAGCGCCGACAGCGGCACGCCGTACACCCCGTAGCCGCGCACGAGCAGCGGCGCCGCGACCGCGAGCGTGAGGCGCGGGGTGAGCCCAAACGCGCCGCCCACCTCGCCGAGCCACATGGCACGATCCGCCGCGTTGTCCGTCGAAGGGACCGCGCGGTACGTCGTGAACGCGTGCACCGCGACGTTCCCGCTGCCGAGGGGCTCGGTGCTCCGCAGCACGCCCACCGTACTCCACGCGCTGGGCCCCTCGACAGGGCGCACATCCACGGGCTCGAGCGCACGCGCAGGCGCCACGACCAAAGCGAGTGAGACGGCGACGAACGGACGCATCACCGCTCGCTTCTACACAAAGGCCGCGCCGAAGCGCGCGAAACTACTCGGCGTCGCCGCCGACCACGCGACGCAGCGGCTCGAGCACGCGCGCGGGCAGGTGGTGCGCCATGCGGATGCGCTTCGTCTCGAGGTAGCCGGCCGAGTGCGGGTTCGGCGTGCAAACCACCGGCAGGCGACCTTCGACCTCGACGCCGAGGCGCTCGAGCGACGACACCTTGAGGGGGTTGTTCGTCATGAGCCGGAGCGAGGGCACCTCGAGGTGATCGAGCATCTCGACCACCGCGTCGTAGCGACGCTGGTCGTCGGGGAGCCCGAGCATGCGGTTCGCGTCGACCGTGTCGTGGCCCTCGGCCTGCAGCGCGTACGCGCGGATCTTGTTGGCCAAGCCGATGCCGCGACCCTCTTGGCGCATGTAGAAGACCACGCCCGCACCACGCCGCGCGATGTCGGCCATCGCGGCGTCGAGCTGGTCCTTGCAGTCGCACTTCAGCGAACCGAAGACCTCGCTGGTGATGCACTCCGAGTGCACGCGCGCCGGGAGTCCGCGCACGCCGGCGACCTCGCCAAAGACGAGCGCCACGTGTTCTTTCTCGACCTCGGTGTCACCCTCGAGCTCGACCGCACGGAACACATGCGCGGTGAACGTGCCAAAGCGCGTGGGAAGCGGCGCAGAGGCCACCCAACGGCAGCTCTTGCGTTCGGTTCCAGGGGCTGGGCTCATACGGGGGGACTCCATGACTACGAGGTTCATCACCTACTCCCGAGCTAAGCACGCCGAGGCGGGCCGTCAAAGGTGCCGGGGGTTCCCAGCGCCGTTCAACCCCGTCCGATGACCCGCGCGCCGGAGCCGTTGCCCAGGGATCACGCCGATTTTCGGATGAGCCGAATCAGCATCTCTTCGAGGATGGCCTCGGGTGGGCGGCGACTCCCCTTCAACGCCAGGTCCGTCTCCGCAAGGATGCGCAGCCACCGCTCGCCGTCGCCGGGCTTCATGGACCGCACGCGGCCGAGGGCCTCTTTTGCACGGAAAGGCTGAAAAATGCCTGCGAATTTCCCCGCTTCGCCCTCGCTCATGCCCGAGGCGAGGCCCGCCTGGAGCTTCGCGAGCTGACGAATCGACCACGCGAGCGCGCCGAGGAGCGGGAGGCCGCGGTCTTTCGGGTCGTAGGCGTCGGCGAGGCAGGCGAGGGCGCGGGGCAGATCCCGCTTTCCCACGGCGTCGACGAGGGCCCAGGTGTCCGAGAGGCGGACCCGCGTGACGAGCGCGCCCACGGCGGCTTCTTCGATGGGCTTTTGCGGACCGACGTAGAGCGAGAGCCGCTCGATCACGTCGTCGAGGACGAAGAGTTCGGGGCCCGAGAGCGCGGCCAGGTGCTCGGCGACGTCGTGCGCGATCGGGTGGCCCTTTGCCTTGGCGCGACGCTCCACCCAGCGCACGAGATCGGGGCCCTCCAGGGGCTCGCACGAGACGATGCAGCCCCGCTTTTTCGCCGCGAGCGCGTGCTTTCGGCGCATGTCGAGCTTGCGCGCGACGACGACCACACACGTCGACGGGCTCGGGCTTTCGATGTACTCTGCAAGTGATTCGAGGCCCTCGGAGGCACCTTCGCCTTCGCCCTCCCACCGCTCGCCCTGGCGCACGTGCACGAAGCGCTTGGGCGCCAGCATGGGGAGCGTGCGCGCCGCGGAGAGCGCGCGGCTCACCGGTGTCTCGCCTGCGGTGACGCGGTCTTCGTCGAAGGCCGTTCCCTGGGCGCCGAGCGAGGCTTCACGCAGCGCCGCGACGGCTTCGTCCGCGAGGAAAGGCTCGTCCCCCACGAGGAAGACGATGGGCGGCGCGCCGCTCGAGCCGAGGCTCGCGAGGAGCTCGTCGACCCTCACGGCGTGCGACGACGGCGCACGAAGGGCACGAACGCGAGGGCCGCACAGAGCGCCCACGGCGAGCCGGCGAGGTGCTCGGTCGGCGCCACCGCACAGCCGCAGCCGCCCTTCTTCACCTTGATGTCTTCCTCGGCGATCTTGCCGTGCGAGGCTGGATCGACGAACGGCGGGGGCGGGCCGTCGGCCTTGATTTCCTGCTCTTCGGCCGCGTTGGCCGCAGCCGCCGCCGCAGCAGCGCGCTCTTCGCGGGACTTCTTCTTGCTGCTCGACTCCTTCGCCGTGAAGTTCATCGAGCGGCGATCGACGACCTCGTTGTCGCCCTTGAGCACGAGGTTGATCGCCGCGCCGACCTCACGGCCGTCGCCGTCCTTCACCTGGAGCTTCCACTCGCCGGCCTCGAAGCCGCGCTCGCGGTTGATGAGCAGGTCGTAGCGGGAGTCTTTGTAGACCTTGCCGCGCGCGTCGCCGAAGCCGACGTCGACGACCTCGATGATGGGCGTGTTGGTGCTGACCGGAACACGGCGCACCTGCGGCTCGTCGCTGCCGTCGAGGAGGGTGCGCTCGAAGCGGACGGTCTCCGTGAAGACGAACTTCATCGGCACGTGCGGCATGCTCGGGGGCTTCGCGAGCGAGATCGTCATGAAGAGGCGCCAGGTTCCGCCCGAGGCTTCCTGCGCGTCGTTGTTGCGAAGCTTCACGACGCCGCCCGCGGCGTGTGCGAGCGACGCAGAGCAGACGATGGCCAAGGGGGCGACGACGGCGCGGAAACGGGAGCTCACCATGGGGCGAACCGTAGCGAAGCTCGCCGCACGGCGGAACGGAGAAGGCGGTCTGCCGGCGCTCCGTCGCGCGAGCCTGGAGCGTTCGCGTGCCCCGCGAATCGACAGCACGCAGAGGACCGACGTCCCGTGCGCTCCACGCACCCGCGCACCGGAAAAAACCCGCAAAAAGCGCCTGGCGCTCGTTGACACCCCCGCGCGCGCTCGGCATTCTTTCGCTCGCATGTCCGAGCGATCCAATACCGCTGTTGCCCGAGCGTCCGCCGCACCGGATCCGCTCGTCGGTCGGGTCATCCAAGACCGCTACACGCTCTCGGCGGTCGTGGCTCGCGGCGGCATGGGCAAGGTCTACAAGGCCGAGCAGCGCCCGCTGAACCGCGTGTGCGCGGTGAAGGTCCTGAACCCGAACTACGCGGGCGATCAAGACCCCGAGTTCGAGAAGCGCTTCTTCCTCGAGGCGAGCATCGCGGCGAAGCTCACGCACCCGAACACGGTGACGGTCTTCGACTACGGCCGCACGGAAGGCGAAGACGGCTTCTACTTCATGGCCATGGAGTACCTGGAGGGCCAGACCCTTCAGCGCGCCATCCGCGAGGCCGGGTTCTTCACGGAGGAGCGCGCCTGCCACGTGGCGCGGCAAATCTGCCGAGCGCTCCGCGAGGCGCACGGCCTCGGGGTCATCCACCGCGACCTCAAGCCCGCGAACGTCTTCCTCGTGCAGCACGGCGACGAGTCGGACTTCGTGAAGGTCCTCGACTTCGGTCTCGTGAAGAACGTCTCGGACTCCAAGACCGAAGACCTCACGCAGACGGGCCTCTTCATGGGCTCGCCGAAGTACATGGCGCCCGAGCAAATTCAGGGGCAGCGCGTCGACGCCCGCACGGACATCTACGCGCTCGGGGTCATCCTCTTCGAGATGCTCACGGGCAAGGTCCCCTTCGACCGGCCGAACAGCGTGCACATCCTCATGGCGCACGTGAACGAGGCGCCGCCCGACATGCGCGTCATCAACCCCAACTTGGCGATCAGCCCCGAGCTCGAGAACCTCGTGCTCTCGTGCCTCGCGAAGAACCCCGACGAGCGACCCGAGTCGATGGACGCGGTCCTCACGGCGTTGAAGCGCACCGCGGGTGGCGCGCTGACGGGCACCATGGCGAGCTACGCGGGCACCGGCGAGCTTCGAACGCTCTCGAACTCCGACGCGAACGCCGCGCTCGGAACCGTCACCGGCGTGGGTCGCCTGTCGCGCACCGGTTCGCTGCAGCCGCCGGCGTTTGGTGAGGCCTCCGGCGCCCAGCAGGCCGCGCCGGTCGCAGCGCCCGCGTCCATCGCCACGAAGGCCGTCCCCGCGGCGATCGGTGGCCTCGCGTTCGCCGGGATCATCGCCTTCTTTGCGCTTCGCGGCGCAGGTAACCCCGAAGCTTCGCAGGCCGCAGCGCCTGTCGCGCCGGCTCCTACTGCTGCGGCGGCGCCCACGCCGGCCCCCGCTCCCGAAGCGCCCAAGGCACCGGCGCAGGTCGTCCTCGACCTCAAGTCGAACCCCACGGGCGCGGCGGTCTACGACGCGACGGGCACGCAGCGCTGCGGCGCCACCCCGTGCTCGCTCGTGCTGAACGGCGACGAGGCCGCGCCGGGCGCCGTCGTGAAGATCAAGCTCCGCCGCGAAGGCTACCGCGAGAAGGAAGCGTTGCTCGTCGTCGGCAAGCCCGTCGAAGAGATCAGCCTCGAGAAGGTGCCCACCGTCTTCGCGCCGGCTCCGGTCGCACGGCCGCGCGCTGCCGACCCGAGCGCGCCGTCCAAAGATTTCAAGGACGATCCCTACTGACGACTCCGCGCGGGTCACGGCGGCCGCACCGACCAAAAACGTGCGCGCGACTTTGGCGAGGCACGACAAGCGTTCGGAGCTGTGCTCGACCAACGGGCCGTGGCACCTGCGCGCGACGCCCTCCGTGAGACCCTGGCCCGCGTCTTCGGGCACGCGGAGTTTCGGCGGCATCAGGAGGCCGTGTGCCGCGAGGTCGTGGCGGGCCGCGACGCGCTCCTCGTGATGCCCACCGGCGCTGGCAAGTCCCTCTGCTACCAGCTGCCAGGCCTCGTGCGTGGCGGCGTGACGCTCGTGGTCTCTCCGCTCATCGCGCTCATGGAGGACCAAGTCGGGAAGCTCCAGGAGCTCGGGCTCCGGGCGGAGCGCATCCACTCGGGGCGTGACCGATCGGCGTCGCGCGAGGTGTGTCGCCGTTACCTGGCGGGTGACCTCGACTACCTCTTCGTGGCTCCCGAGCGCCTGCGTGTACCGGGCTTCGTCCCCATGCTCGCGAAGCGTACGCCGGGCCTCGTGGCCATCGACGAGGCGCACTGCATCTCCCAGTGGGGCCACGATTTTCGCCCCGACTACCGCTTGCTCGCGGAGTCTATCGCGGGGCTTCGTCCGGCCCCGGTCATCGCGCTCACGGCCACGGCGACGCCGCACGTGCAGGACGACATTGCGGCGCAGCTTGGCCTCATCGAGCCACAGCTCTCGATCCACGGCTTTCGGCGCACCAACCTCGCCATCGAGGTCATCGAGCGTGCACCCTCGGAGCGCGCAGCCATCATCGCCGAGGTGCTCGCGGAGCCGGCGCGTCGACCGGCGATCGTGTACGCGGCCACGCGCAAGGTCGCCGAAGAGCTCGCGGAGGAGCTCGCCGAACACTTCCCCTCGGCGGCGTACCACGCGGGCCTCGACGCCGGCCGCCGCGACGATCTCCAGCGCGCGTTCCTCGCGGGGGATCTCGAGGTCATGGTCGCGACGGTCGCCTTCGGCATGGGCATCGACAAAGCGAACGTGCGCACGGTCATCCACGCGGCGCTGCCGGGCTCCCTCGAGGGCTATTACCAGGAGATCGGGCGTGCGGGCCGCGACGGTCTCCCCTCACGCGCGATCCTGCTGCAGTCCTTCGTCGACGAGCACACGCATGGCTTCTTCGTCGACCGCGACTACCCGGCCGTCGACGTAGTGCGTGCAATCTACAAAGAAGTCGCCAAGGGGCCCGTTACGCTCGAGGCGCTCGCGCAGAAGAGCCGCCTCGGTACCGCCGAGGTCATCGAGAAGGCCGTCGACAAGCTGTGGCTCCACGGCGGAGTGAAGGCCAACGACGACGACACGCTCGAGGCGACCGAGGTCGAGTGGGCGAAGCCCTACGAGGCGCAGCGAAAGCATCGCCGCGATCAGATGGGCCACGTGCGCCGCTACGTCGAAGCGCCCCGCTGCCGCATGATTCAGCTCGTGCGCTACTTCGGCGACGACGAAGACGAGCCCTGCGGGCAGTGCGACGTGTGCGCCCCGGAGGCGTGCGTCGGCCAAAAGCACCGCGAGGCCGGACCCGAGGAAATTCAGGCGGCGGAGCGCATCGTCTCGTTGCTCCAACAGTCGAGTAGCCTCGCGACGGGGCAGCTCCACCGGCGCTACCAAGAGCTCGGCGGCCCCATGGATCGTCGCTCCTTCGAGCACGTGCTCGGCGGTCTCGTGCGCGGCGGCAAGGTGCGCGTCGAAGAGGCGACCTTCACGAACAAAGAAGGGGAGCGCGTCACGTTCCAGCGCGCCCGCCTCGTCGACGGCGCGACGCTCGAGGTCGGGGCGTTCTCGGTCGTACGATCGGGGCGCGCGCAGCCGCCGAAGAAGCGCGCGAAGAAGGCGCCCGCTGCGCCGCGTTCGGCTCCAAGCGCCGCGGACCGCGAGGCTGCGCCGCATGTGATCGAGGCCCTCAAGCGCTGGCGCAAGCTCGAGGCCCAACGCCACGGCCTCCCGGCGTTTCGCATTCTCACCGACAAAGTGATCGAGGGCATCGCGACGCTCGACCCAGCGAGCGAGGTCGAGCTCCTGCAGGTGAAGGGCCTCGGGCTGGCGCTCGTACGCAAGCACGGAGAGGCGCTCCTCGCCGTGCTCCGTGATGTGCGGTAGGCTCGGCGATCCATGAGCGTTCCGCCGTCGCTCCTCGCGCTTCCCAGTGCCGCCGTGGTGCGCCCTACGGTGCTCGCGATCGGCAATTTCGATGGCGTGCACCGCGGCCATCAGGCGCTGCTCGCGGAGGCGGTCCGCATGGCGCGCGACCTCGGGGCCACGCCGTACGCCCTGACGTTCGACCCGCACCCGGTCGCCGTGCTCACCGGAAAAGCCGTGACGTTGCTCACCACGCTCGAGCGCCGTGCCGAGCTCGTGGTCGCCGCCGGCGTGCGGGGGCTCTTGGTGCAGCGCTTCGACCACGCTTTCTCGAAGCTCTCGCCCGAGGCGTTCTTCGAGGAGCTCCTCGTCGGGGATCTCGCGGCGGCAGGCGTCGTCGTAGGCGCCGATTTTCGCTTCGGACAGGGGCGTGCCGGCGACGGTGCCACCCTCGAGCGCCTCGGCGCCGCGCATGGCGTACGGGTGCACGCGGTGCGGATGGTCGAAGACGACAGCGGTCCCGTGGGGAGTCGTCGCATTCGCCAGGCCATCGCCGAGGGAGACGTCCAGACAGCGCGCGAGCTCCTCGGGAGACCGCACGCCTTCGCCGGCTTGGTCGAGCGCGGGCAGCAGCGCGGTCGCACCATCGGCTTTCCGACGGCGAACGTCGCGCTCGGCGCCGTGCAAGTGCCGGCGAAAGGTGTGTATGCTGCACATGTTTCTTGTGGGCCGCTCGGGCCCGGGCGACACCTCGCGGTCGTGAACATTGGCGAGCGCCCCACGTTGAACGACGGTCGAGGGCTCACCGTCGAGGCCCATGTGCTCGGCGCGAACGCGGACCTCTACGGTCACGTCATGGAGGTCGCGTTCGTTGCGCGCCTGCGTGACGAGCAGCGATTCTCCAGCCTCTCCGAGCTCCAAGCCGCCATCGCGGCCGACTGCGCCGCGGCGCGTACGCTCGGTGGTGAAGGGGCCTCGTGACCGACGGCGATCTGCTCGGCAAGGCGCAGTCGCTCCTCGAGGCGCTTCGCGAGAAGGGCCTTCACTTGCCGAACCCTACGAGGGTCGACGGCGACACGGACGCGATCGCGGCGCTCGCCGAAGAGGTTCGTGCTCATGCGGCGCTCGAAGACGTGACCGTCGCGGCCCGCTTCGACGCGAGCGGCGCCCTGCACGTCGAGGTCGGTGGAGCGCAGCGTGAGCGCGCGTGCTTCGTCGAGGTGCGCGCGTTTGCGCCTTGGCGCGAAGAGCCGCGCACGACGCGCATGCCGTTCGTGGCGACGGGGGCCGCGGAGGTCATCGTCGACGGCGTCGAGCGCGACGGACCCGTCAACGTCGTGCTCGTCGACGTGGGCGGGTGCCCGCTCGCCTGGTGCACGGCCCGCGCCGGCTGAAGCGTGGCGCGCGAGGTCCGAAGTCGCCCCCACTTCGTTTCTTGAAAGTCACAAGGGCTCGGCTACCCATCGGGCCATGCCGAGAATCATGGTCGTCGAGGACGAGCGCGACATCCAGGACATCGTCGCGTACAACCTGCAACAGGCGGGCTACGAGGTGGTGCTCGCGAGCCGCGGTGACGACGCCGTGCGCATCGCCAAGCAGCAGAAGCCCGACCTGGTGCTGCTCGACCTGATGCTGCCGGGCCTCTCGGGCAAGGAAGTCTGCCAGGCGATTCGGCGGGACCCGTCGACGGCGAACACGCCCGTGATCATGCTCACGGCGAAGGGCGAAGAGGTCGACCGCGTGGTGGGCCTCGAGGTCGGCGCCGACGACTACGTGACCAAACCGTTCAGCATGCGCGAGCTCATGCTCCGCGTGCAGACCATCTTGCGTCGCGCCGGCGGCAAGCCCACGACCAGCGGCGAAGCGAACATCGAGTTCGGGTGCCTCCGCGTGGACGTGGCGGCGCACCGAGCGTGGGTCGAAGGTCGCGAGGTCGAGCTCACGGCGCTCGAATTCAAGCTCCTCGTCACGCTTCACGAGCGGAAGAACCGCGTGCAGCGCCGCGAAACGCTGCTCAACGACGTCTGGGGCATCAGCGCCGACGTCACCACGCGAACGGTCGACACGCACGTGAAGCGCCTGCGCGAGAAGCTCGGTGCGGCGGGCACGTTCGTCGAGACCGTGCGCGGCGTCGGCTACCGCTTCAGCGAGACACCGAGCGAGTCGTCGGATCTCTGAGAGCGACCCGCACGCCGGGATGCGTGCGCGATCGCGGGCAGGGCTCGAAGGGGCCGCTCAGAAGAGCTCGAACGGGTACGCGCCGTCTTGGTACGCGCGCGATGCCGCGGTCTTGCGGAGCTCGTCGTCGTTGCGGTCGAACCCCGTGACGTTGGCTTGCATGCGGCGCTCGGCAACGGCAGCGAAGATCGTGGCGAGGTCGATCTCGCGACGCGCGCCCTCCTCGCCACGGCGCTCGATGGCGCGCGAGGTGCGTGAGAGCACGGCCGCGAGGGCAAACAGGTCGATGGCGAGATCCGCGATGCGCCGCTGAGAATACTGCATCTCCGCGATGGATTCGCCGTGCCGCCGCAGCATCTTCTCGGCGTTCTTGGCGAGCTCGGCGACGTAGTCTTCGAAGAGCACGACCTCGCGGTTGAGGAGCGGGTGCGCCCGCGTGAGGCGCTCGCGACCGAGGGCGCTCTTGGCCTTTCGCACGGCGAACTCGCCGAGGAGGCCGAAGCCCTTGATGGGCTCGCGCATGGCGCGCGCGACGTTCGCGAGGTCGCGGCCTGGGGCCTGCATGCCCGAGAGGGCAATGAAGGCGCGGAGCACTTCGTTGGTGCCGTCGAGGACGAGGTGGTGGCGTGCGTCGCGGATGCCGCGCTCGATGGGGTGATCCGCAGCGAACGCGCGGCCCGCGGAGATCGAGGAGGCGTGCTCGGCGACGCGCATGAGGACCTCGGAGCCGAAGACCTTGCACGCGGCGCTCTCGAGCGAGAAGTCGGCGGCCTCGACGTCGAGGAGGCCGGTCGTCAGGAAGAGCGTGCTCTCGAGCGCGTAGACGTCGGCGAGCATGCTCGCGATCTTGTCTTTCACGAGGCCGAAGTCGCCGATGGGCCTGCCGAACGCGGCGCGTTCGCGGGCGTGCTTGATCGTGAGGTCGAGGAGCGCACGGGAAGCGCCCGAGGCTGCGGCGGTGCTGGCGAGGCGCGCGTGGTTCAGGGTCTCGACGGCGATCTTGAAGCCCTGACCCACGGAGCCGAGCACACGAGCGCCGTCGAGGTGCACGCCCTCGAGATCGAGGC
>CAIOHM010000028.1 GCA_903858055.1 uncultured delta proteobacterium | reverse complement strand
GTTCATACGCTGTATGTGCGACGTCTTCCCGCGGAAGACGCGTGGGCTGCAGCGCGCGACAGGCTGACGCGCGCCGCCGCCCGTTGAAGCTCGTTCAGCGCGCGTCGAGCCGCACGCGCGCCGCACGCTTCTCGGTGCCCATCGTACCGTCCGTGGTCTTCACGAACTCGCTCGAGCCCACGACGACGCGCCGACGCTCGTCACGCGGACCGGCCAGGAGGAGCTCGAACGACTCGTCGCACGGGAGCGCCGCGAGCGTCGCTTCGGGGGCTACGCCGCTGAAGAGGAAGATCTCCGCGCCCGGCGGCGTCGTCACGATGTGCACGAGCCCTGGGCTGCCGGCCCCGCCCACTTGCGGACCGGGCTCCGCGGAAGGCCACGGCTCGGTGCCACGCCCTGCGCTCGGGTCGAGCTGAATCGCGAGCTCGTAGCGCGCGCCTTGACCGTGGTTCCACGGCACACCGGCGCCGATGACCGCGCGGCGCACGCGATGCCCTTCCGCGATCGCGACCCACTCGAGGCGCGCGCCCACGGGCATGCGCGGCACGTCGAGCGGCGCGGAGCCCATGCGGCGAAAGAGCTCGGATCCGAGGGGAATTCCCTCGACAGTGAGCGTCGCCTCGCACGACCCTTGGGTGCTGCGCACCCCCGCGCGGAAGGCCGAGACCACCGCGTCGGAGCCTGCGCCTTCTCCGCGCGCGGCGACCTTCAAACCGACCGCGACCCCCACCGCCACGAGCGCGAGCGCGACCGCCGCGTAGATGCGCCAGGGGCTCTTGCGCACCGAGGCCACGGCGGCGTCCGCGCGCTCGGTGACGATGCGTGCCGTGTGCACGCGCGGATCGAACGAGAGCTCGCCCGAGGTCCCACCGCCGTCGAGGCCGGGCAGCCGCAGCGAGTGCGAGGTGCTCGTGACGGGCGCGGGCTCGAGGGTCTCTTCAGGCGCAGGCGGCGCGGGCGGCGCTCCCGGGGACACGGCGGTGGACGTGACCGACGCTGCAGGCACGGGCGGCACGGATCGCTCGGTCGCGAGCGCCTCGATCGACGGCGCGGGCTCGGCGGGCGCCGCCACGAACACCGGCGCGGGTTCGGCCGGCGCGAGGGGGAGCTCGCTCGTGTAGCTCGGTCGCTCGGGTGCGGGGGCCGGGAGCTCGCTGATGTCGATGCGCGGCGGGGTGCGCGGCGGAGCGGCTTCGGTGCTAGCGATGCTCGGCGGCGGCGCGAGCGGCTCGATCTTCGGGAGCTCTTCCTTGAGCATCGCGAGGACATCGGGCTCGCTCGAAGGCAAGCTCTCCTCGATTGCCTGCGGCGGGGGCGGTGTCGACGGGCGCGGCAGCTTCTCTGGCGCGAGGGCCCCGTGGCGGCCGATGCCCATCGAGACACGACGCGCTTCACGTGCCAGGCGCGCGACGGCGCGACGACCTGCCGAGCGGTTCAACGGGATGAGCGCGGCTTCGATCTCGGCGACGAAGAGCTCGCGCTGGCCTTCGGGGACCCGCTCGGCGGCGGCGACGAGCGCCGGCGTATGCGACCCACCCGCGCGCAGGAGCGCGTCGAGGAGCGCGCGGAGCGAGGCCTCGGTGCGTGGCTCGTCGACCTCGGAGGGCTGCACGATCGCGACGACGCCCTCTTCGCTCACGACGACCGCGGCGGGCTCGATCGCGAGGTTCTCACTCGTGCACGCGCTCGCGAGATCGAGGAGGAGGTAGCCCGCGGTTTCGGCCGCGAGGGGCACCTGGCGCGCGATCACGGCCTCGAGCACGACGTCGAGGTGGATCACGGTGTCGAGGGCCGTCTGCACGGGGCCGGTGCTCATGCGGCGCCCACGCGGCGCACCGGGAGACCGGCGCGGGCGAGCGCCTCTTTCGCCTCGCCGATGGTGAACTGACCGTCGTGGAAGATCGACGCCGCGAGCACCGCGCTCGCGTGCCCTTCGCGGAAGCCCTCCACGAGGTGATCGAGCGCCCCCACGCCGCCGCTCGCGATCACGGGCACGCTCACCGCGTCGGCCACGCGGCGCGTCAGCTCGAGATCGAAGCCTTGGCGCGTGCCGTCGCGATCCATGCTGGTAAGCAGGATTTCTCCTGCCCCCGCGCGCACGACCTCTTCGGCCCACGCGATCACGTCGAGGCCCGTGGGCGTGCGACCGCCGGCGACGTAGACCTCGAAGCCTTCACCGGACGGGCGGCGCTTGGCGTCGATGGCGACGACGATCGCCTGCGCCCCCCAGCGCTCGGAGCACCGCGTGACGAGGCCGATGTCCTTTACGGCCGCGCTGTTGATGCTCACCTTGTCCGCGCCCGCGCGCAGCAGCGCTTCCACGTCTTCCACGGCGCGCACGCCGCCGCCGACCGTGAGCGGGCACGAGGTCTCGTCTGCGGCACGCGCCACCACGTCGAGCATCGAGCGACGCCCTTCGACGGTCGCGGTGATGTCGAGGAAGGTGATCTCGTCGGCGCCTTGTGTGTCGTAGCGCCGCGCGGCCTCGACGGGGCAGCCCGCGTCGCGGAGGCCGAGGAAATTCACGCCCTTGACGACGCGCCCGTCCTTGACGTCGAGGCAGACGATCACCCGGCTCGCGAGCATGGTTTCTAGCTCGACTTGTCGAGCATGTTGGTCACGTTCACGAGGTAGTCGTGGATGCTCGTGGTCACGAGGTTCACGAGCTGCGGGAGCGAGCCCTTGAGGCTCTCGTAGTAGGCGTTGCGATCACGCACGTGGAGGATCGCCGGCGCCAGGCCCGCGCGCACGAGCATGATGTTCATGAAGAGGCGCGACACCGTGCCGCTGTTTTGCGGGAACGGGAAAATGCGCACGAGGTCGTAGTGCACGCGCGCCGCGAGCTTGATCGGGTTCTTGAGCTTGTCGGCTTCGTCGGACTTCATCCAGTTGAAGACGCCCTCGAGGCGGCCTTGGATTTTGTCGGGCGAGCAGTACTCGTGCAGGTAGAGCCGGTGCTGCGGGATGTCTTTGCGGTACTTGATCGTCGCGATGTCGCCGTCCGCCGGCTGGAAGTGCAGGTAGATCTTCCGGTAGAGATCGAAGTCGACGGGCACGCTCGTGTCGAGCATCATGGCGCGAGCGAAATCGAGCGCCTTCTTGTGCTTCGCGATGTCTTCGCACACGGGCTGAATGCTCGTGTCGGCCGTGGCAATGCCCACGCCGCCGTCGTCGAGGGCGATTTGCAGCTCGGGCAGCTCGTACACGCTGCCTTCGAGGCCCGCGTCGTTGCGGATCCACGCCTTCTCGAGCATGTCGCGGTAGCGGTTGCGGACCGACCGATCCGCACGCCAGAAGCGGCGCTCCACTTGCGCGGTGCGCTCGGTGAGCACCACATCGGGACGATCGTCGAAGAGGGGATACGGATCTCGGGCAACGACACGCACGACCATGGGGAAAAACCTCGTGATCAGCTGAAAAATCAGCGGGGCACGGCTTGATAGCCGACCGGGGGCAAAAACGTCAACGAGAGTCGACTTCGCCCGGAAAAACACTCGCCAAATCAATTATGTATACTGCACACACACCTCGAACACGGCGGCTCGGAGCGTACGCGGGTCCTTGGCGGCCGCCGCGAGGGTGGTGAGCCCGCGCCGATTCACACGGTAAGGCCCGTCGCCCGCTCGCTCGCGGCCCAGAGCTTCGCCGCAGACTCGTCGTTGCGCGCCGCACGTCGCGGGGTCTTCTCCTTCGAGTCGGCGAAGTACTTCCCCGTGACCGCCGCGACCTTCGGCGAGGTGCAGAGGAAGATGCTGGTCTTCGCCCCGTCTTCGGCCTTGGTGAGGAAGGGCGCCACGAGCTTCACGAGGCGCGCCGTGAAGCCGCCGTCGGTCTGCCCAAAGCCCGTCGCCACCACGCCTGGGTGCAGGCAGTTGACCGTGACCCCCATGCCCGCCGTGCGCTTGGCGAGCTCGTGCGTGAAGAGGATGTTGAAGATCTTCGAGTTGGCGTAGGCGCGCCACGGCGTGAAGCCGCGCTCGAGCTCGAGGTCGCTCCAGTCGATGCGCGCGTTCATGTGCGCCATGGAGGAGACGTTCACGATGCGCCCGCCGCCGTTCTCGCGGAGGCGCGGCAAGAGACCGAGGGCCATGCCGTAGTACCCGAGGTGGTTCGTGGCGTACGTGTGCTCGTGGCCTTCGGGGGTCTTGCGGTAACTCGTGGCGAGGACGCCCGCGTTGTTGAGCAGCACGTCGATGCGCGGCACCGCGGCGCGAATTTCCTCGCACACGCGCTTGCAGTCGGCCTTCAGCGAGACGTCGGCGACGAAGAGCCGCACCGAACCGCCTTGGGCCACGCGCTCGAGATCCCGCTGGGCGGCTTCGCCCTTGTCGCGGCTCCGGCAGACCATGACCAGGTCCGCCCCGGCCCGGGCGAACGCCTGCGCGGCCTGGAGGCCGATGCCTTGGTTGGCGCCGGTGACGACGAAGGTCTTGGAGCGAAGGGAGCCGGGCTCGAGTTTCATGCCCCTCACGATGACGGAAAAACCCTCGTCGTCGCAAAAATCTTCACGATTGCATGCGCTCTACACGCAAGATTCGGCCCCCGGTCTTCGATAGAAAGGGAAATGAACGCCCTCGACCCCACGCACCTCGTCCCCCCGCACCTGCTGCGACACTTCCCCGGAGGCCTCGCCGCCGCCGGGCAGCTGCCCGCCACCAAGCCTCGCACGCTCGCCATCGTGGGCACCCGGGAGCCGCTGCCCGAGCTCGGGAACTTCGCGCGGGAGCTCGCCGCCGCCGCGGTGGCACAGGGCTACGTGGTCGTCTCCGGCGGGGCGGTGGGCATCGACACGGCCGCGCACGAGGGCGCGCTCGAGGCCGGCGGCGCCACGTGGATCGTCTCCCCCGTGCCGCTGGGGGAGGTCACGCCGCTCGAGAACCGCCCCCTCTTCGAACGCACGCTCGCCTCGGGCGGCGCCATCGTCACGCGCCAGCTCACGTCGGCGATCCTGAAGTCGTCGATTTACTTCCGGCGGAACGAGCTGCTCGTGAGCCTCGCGGACGCGCTCGTCGTGGTGCAGGCGCGCCACCGCTCCGGGGCGCTCAACGCGGCCAAGCACGCCCGAGACCTCGGCGTGCCGCTCTGGTCGGTGCCTGCGCCGCCCTGGCACGCGCACGCCTGCGCCGGGTCCGTGCAGCTCATCGAGAACGGGCATGCGCGGGCCCTTTGGCGCGTGGAGGACCTCCTGGGTGCGCCGCCGGCCTCCGTCGAACGGTCATCCCTGCCGGCCCAGCTCCCCTTCGAGGCCGTCGCGATCCTGGGCGCGCTGAGCCAAAAGCCGACCCATCTCGACGAGATCGTTGAGCAATCCGGGCTTTCATCCCCCGAGGCGACCGTGCGACTCTTGACGCTCGCGGGCCTCGGCGTGGTACTCGAAGGTCCCCCCGGCTGGTTTCGTCGCTCACGGTGACGGCTCGGCCGCAGGCTTCCGCCGTCGCGCCTCCGCGCACGTTCTTCGTCCGTTCCGCACCCGCAGTCAGCACCACCATGGGCAAGACCCTCGTCGTCGTCGAGTCTCCGGCCAAGGCCAAGACCATCAAGAAGTACCTCGGAGCCGGCTATGAAGTCCTCGCTTCGAAGGGTCACATCATGGATCTGCCCACCTCGACGAAGTTCGAGAAGAAGCCCGTCATCGACGTGAAGAACGGCTTCCAAGAGATCTTCACCACGGTCGAGGGCAAAGAGAAGGTCATCGCGGAGATCAAGGCCGCCGCAAAAGACGCGGACGAAGTGCTCCTGGCGACCGACCCCGATCGCGAGGGCGAGGCCATCGCATACCACATCGCGGACGTCATCGCCTCGGCCAAGAAGCCGTCGCGACGCGTGGAATTCCACGAGATCACGAAGAAGGGCGTGCAGCACGGCGTGAGCCACCCGCGCGCGCTCAACAAGTCCCTCTACGACGCGCAGCGTGCGCGCCGCGTGCTCGACCGCATCGTGGGCTACGACGTCTCGGCCGTGGTCTGGAGCAAGCTCGCCTTCGGGCTCTCCGCGGGCCGCGTGCAGTCCGTCGCGCTGCGCCTCATCGTCGATCGCGAGCGCGAGATCCAGGCGTTCGTGCCCGAGGAGTACTGGAACGTGGGCGTCGCGCTCCAGCGCCAGGCCGAGAAGACCAAGAAGGGCGTCTTCCGCGCGCGCCTCGCGAGCTATCAAGGCAAGAAGATCGCGGTCACGAACGGCGAGACCGCGGGTCGCGTGCGCGAGCACCTCGAGAAGGCCTCCTACAAGGTCTCGAAGCTCACGAAGAGCGAGCGCAAGCGCCACTCGCCCGCGCCGTACACCACGAGCAAGCTGCAGCAAGACGCGGTCTCGCGCCTCGGCTTCACGGCCAAGCGCACGATGCAGATTGCACAGAACCTCTACGAGGGCGTGGACCTCGGCAAAGACGGCGGCCCGGTCGGTCTCATCACTTACATGCGTACGGACTCGGTGCGCTCGTCGCCAGAGGCCGTCGCGCAGGCGCGTGACTTCATCGGTCAGCAGTACGGCAAGGCCTTCGTGCCGGCCGCGCCACGCTCCTACAAGTCGAAGAAGAACTCGCAAGACGCCCACGAGGCGATCCGCCCGACCAGCCTCGACCTGCCGCCGGAGCTCGTGCGCAAGCACCTCAAGGACGAGCAGTACAAGCTCTACCGCCTCATCTGGCAGCGCTTCGTCGCCTCGCAGATGAACGACGCGGTGTTCGACCAAACGCGCGTCGAGATCGAGGCCGCCGCGGGCAGCGACGTGTACGGCCTGCGCGCCTCGGGCCGCACGTTGAAGTTCGCGGGCTGGCTCGAGGTCTACGGCATCAGCGAAGACACCTCGACGAAGCTCGCGGGCGAAGAGGACCAGAAGGAAGAGGGCGCGGAAGTCTCGCTCGAGGGCGACGACGACAACGCGGCGCTCCCGGAGCTCACGCAGGGCGAGGGCCTGGCGCGCGTCACCCCGCCCGGCGTCATCACCGAGCAAAAGTTCACGCAGCCGCCCGCGCGCTACTCGGAAGGCTCGCTCGTGAAGGAGCTCGAGGAACGCGGCATCGGGCGCCCGTCGACCTACGCCGAGATCATCAACAAGGTGCAGGCGCGCGACTACGTCGAGAAGATCGACGGCGGCCGCTTCAAGCCGACGGACCTCGGTTGCTTCATCGTCGATGGGCTCGTGAAGGGCGGCATGGCCTTCATGGAGCCCGAGTTCACGAGCGAGATGGAGCTGCAGCTCGACGAGGTCGAGGCGGGCAAGGCGGAGCGCGTCGACGTGCTCGGGAAGTTCTACGAGCGCTTCCAAAAGCAGCTCGAGAAGCTCAAGGCGACCGACCGCTGGGGCCCCTCGCCGGAAGACACGGGCGAGGCGTGCCCGAAGTGCCTCACGGGCCGCATTCAGAAGCGCTGGTCGAAGTTCGGCTTCTACGAGGGCTGCTCGAACTACGCCGACAAGAAGATCAAGTGCGACTACAAGAAGGACCTCGGCGCGGACGGCAAGGGCGCGAATCTGCCCGAAATCACAGGTGTTATCTGTGACGCATGCGGCAAGCCCATGAGCGTGCGCGGCGGCCGCTACGGCGCGTTCCTCTCGTGCACCGGCTACCCGACGTGCAAGCAGACGCGCCCGCTCCCGCTCGGCGTGCCCTGCCCCAAGTGCGGCGGAGATCTCATCGAGGTGAAGAGCAAGAAGCGCGGCGCGCGCACCTTCTACGGCTGCGTGAACTACGCGAAGGAAGGCGTCACCTGCGACTTCAAGCTCTGGCAGAAGCCCATCGCGGAGCCGTGCCCGGGCTGCGGCGCGAAGTTCCTCGTCATGGGCGGAACGAAAGGCAAGCCGCTCTACGTCTGCGCGGACAAGGAGTGCGGCTTCAAGAAGCCCGCCCCCGCTCCGATGGACGAAGCCGCCGAGGCGTGAGCGTGGCCGGAGGCGCGGAAAAACCGCCGGTTCCGATCACGCGCGCCGGTGCCGAGCGCCTGCAATCGGAGGTGACGCGCCTGCGCCGAGAAGAGCGCCCACGCATCGTCGAAGAGGTCTCCACGGCCGCCGCCCAGGGCGACCGAAGCGAGAATGCAGAATACATCTATGGCAAGAAGAAGCTCCGCGAGATCGATCGGCGGCTCGGCTTTCTCTTGGACCGCCTCGAGCGCGCGCAGGTCATCGACCCGAGCGAGCCCGTCGGAGGCAAGGTCGCGTTCGGCCATTGGGTGACCATCGAAGACGAAGAGGGCAAGCGGGTCTCGTACCGCCTCGTGGGCGAAGACGAGCTCGACTTGGACAAGCGCGAGATCTCCTGGAAATCGCCGCTCGGGCGCGCGGTCATCGGAAAGAAGGTCGGCGCGATCGTGACCGTGCAGAAGCCCGCGGGACCGAGCGACGTCGAGATCGTCGCGGCGAGCGTCACGAAGCCGAGCGCCTAATCCAGCGCCGCTTGCCGGGGCTGGACGGCGGTGCGAGCCTCGATCGTACGCGCTCGCTCTCGAAGATCGCGGGCCCCGCCGGAGACACACCTCGATGACCCTGATCCGCCGCCTCACCCTCCTCGCGGGCGCCATGCTCGCCCTCGGCGGCGTGCGCGCCTACGCCGAGCACTACGACGCCAAGGTGCGCGTGCGAACGCTCCTCGAGGCCACCGAGAACGCGAGCGGTCAAAAGCTCGCGATGCCTGCGAACGCCGAGGTTCACGCGGTGGAGGTCACGATCCCGGCGGGCGTGCACACGGGCTGGCACCGGCACCCGTACGCAGGCTTCGCCTACGTGCTCGCCGGTGAGCTCGAGGTCGAGGAGCGCGGTGGCGCCAAGCGTCGCTACAAGGCCGGGCAAGCGATGGCCGAGGTGATCGGCGAAGACCACGACGGGCACCCCGTGGGGAGCGCGCCCGTGAAGCTCGTGGCGTTCTTCTTCACGAGCCCCGGTCAACCCTTCTCCGAGAAGACGCCCTGAGCGCGTAGGCCGCACCGATGCGTGCAGACTGCACGCGCGAGACGAACGGCGATCACGAGCCCCAGCGCTGCACGATCGATCGCGCGCGGGCCGCGAAGCCCTCGAGCTTGTGCTTCTCGAACTCGGCCCAGGTGGCGAGCGAGGTCGTGTCGAAGACGCGGTCGAGGAAGACCTTGCCATCGAGGTGGTCGCACTCGTGCTGGAACGTGCCCGCCGTGAGGCCGCGAACCTCGTACGACAAGGCGTTTCCCTGGCGATCCCACGCCTCGACGCGGAGCTCCGCGAAGCGCTTCACCTCGCCGCGGAGGTTCGGCACCGAGAGGCAGCCCTCGTAGTTGACGAACTCCTCCGCGGAGAGCGGCGTGAGCACCGGGTTCACGAGGATGGTGAGCGGCCAGTTTGGCTTGTAGGGGTAGCGCGGGTTGTCCTTCACCCAGATCGCGCAGATGCGCACCGGGTTCGCGACCTGGGGCGCCGCGAGCCCGGCGCCGTTCGCGTGGACCATGGTCTCGACGAGATCGTCGATGAACGCCTGCATGGGGGGCGACAAGAGCTCCTCGCGCGTGACCTCACGCGAGCGCTCGCGAAGCACCGGGTTCCCGAGCGTGACGATGGGAAGAACGGCCATGGGGGGAGGCTCCGCGCTCAGCCGCTGCGGCGGAAGAGGCCCGCGTCCAGACGAACGCCGCGCGCGGCGAAGTCTTGGAGGAAGCGCGGCACCACGCCCGTGGCCGCGAGAGAGGTGTCGACGCCGCCGAAGTCGACCGCGGAGAAGAGGTCGCGCGTGAGCACCTGCTTGCTGTCCGCGCCCGCCACCTCGGCGATGCGCGTGATGCGCGCTTGCGCGCTCAGCACGTCGGAGATTTCGATCGCGACGTCGAAGGCTTCGGCGACGATCTCGCGCGAAGCCTCGCCCGAGAGACCGGGGTTCGCCATCGCGAGCTGGGCCGCGGTGCGCGCGAGGGCTTGGCGCAGTGAAGGCGCGACGACGACGACGAGGACGCCGCGCGAGCCCGCGGTGATGGCCTCGAGCACCGGCGCCACCGTCGCACCGGCGAGCGGCGCGACGATCGTGCGGTCTGCACGGAACCGGAGCGCGGTCTGGATGACCCGATCGTCCGAGGCCGAGACGAAGACTGCGTCGCGGAGTGCGCGCACGTCGGGGAGCTCTGCATCGCCGGCAACGAGCGTGCGTTCACGAGGAAATTCGCCTGCAAACGCGGCGACCAGGCGGACACCCTCGGCGACGCTCGGCGCCGACACGAGCACGTTGGCGCGCGCATGCACGCATGCGGCCGTGAGCTCACCGAAGCCGCGGCCCAGCGCGGTCGCGTTCGCGAACGCCGCGAGGTCGCCCGTCACCCAACGGCGCTTCGCGAGCGAGAACGTGGTCGCCGAAGCGAGCGGCGCCGTCACCGCGGCGATCGTGGTGCCGTCGCGGAGCGTGCCTTCGAAGGCCCCCGTGCCGTCCGCCCAGGGGAGACCGCCCTCGGCGCTGAGGCGGCGGAGCGCGTAGAGGAGCGCCGCGTCGCTCGCGGTCGGCGAGGCCTCGGCGAACGAACCGTCGCGGCGCACGGCCGAGAGCGACTGGCCCGCGGCGCCCATGATTTCCACGACGTCGTCGTCGCGCAAGAGCGCTCCT
>CAIOHM010000027.1 GCA_903858055.1 uncultured delta proteobacterium | reverse complement strand
TTCTCGAAGACGAAGTCGAAGGTGCGCAAAGCCGTGCGCCAAATGGCCGACGAACTCCTCAAGCTCTACGCCGAGCGCGAGGCGCAGCCGGGCTTCGCGTTCCCCGAGGCCGGCGACGGCTACCAGGCCTTCGAGGCGACCTTCGCGTACGAAGAGACGCCGGACCAAGCGCGCGCCATCGACGACGTGAACCGGGACATGACGCGCTCGCGGCCCATGGATCGCCTCGTGTGCGGCGACGTCGGCTTCGGCAAGACCGAGGTCGCGATCCGCGCGGCCTTCCGCGCCGTGGAGGCAGGGAAGCAAGTCGCCGTGCTCTGCCCCACCACGGTGCTCGCGCAGCAACACCTGCGCACCTTCGAGGCGCGCCTCAAAGACCACGGCGTCATCGTGCGCGGGCTCTCGCGCTTTCAGGGCACGAAGGAGTCGAACGAGACCATCCTCGCGCTGCGCGAGGGCAAGGTCGACGTGGTCGTGGGCACGCACCGCATCCTCTCGAAGGATGTACACTTCAAGGACCTCGGGCTCCTCGTGGTCGACGAAGAGCAGCGCTTTGGCGTGGCGCACAAGGAGCGTATCAAGGCGCTCAAGGCCGCGGTCGACGTGCTCACGCTCACGGCGACGCCGATTCCCCGCACGCTCCAGCTCGCGGTGGGCGGACTCCGTGATCTCTCGCTCATCACGACCGCGCCGGTCGACCGGCGCGCGGTGCGCACGATCGTCACGCGCTGGGACGAGAAGGCGCTGCGCGAGGCCATTCAGCGCGAGCTCGCGCGCGGCGGGCAGGTCTTCTTCGTCTACAACCGCATCGAGGGGCTCTACGAGCGCGCGGAGAAGCTGCGTGAGCTCGTCCCGAACGCGCGCATCGCGGTGGCGCACGGGCAGATGGCCCGCGGCAAAGGCGACGAAGGCGGCGCCCTCGAGCAGACGATGCTCGACTTCGTGGAGGGTCGCTTCGACGTGCTCTGCGCGACGAGCATCGTGGAGTCTGGGCTGGATATTCCCAGGGCGAACACGATCATCATCGACCGCGCGGACCTCTTTGGTCTCGCGCAGCTCTACCAGCTGCGCGGGCGCGTCGGGCGCTCGAAGGAGCGCGCCTACTGCTACCTCGTGGTGCCGCCGAGCGAGGCGATGACCGAGGAGAGCCGCGCGCGCATCGAGGCGCTCGAGAAGCACACGGAGCTCGGGAGCGGCTTTCACATCGCGAGCCTCGACCTCGAGTTGCGCGGCGCGGGCGACATTCTCGGCGGCGAGCAGAGCGGCAACGTGGCGAGCGTGGGCATCGAGCTCTTCAGCGAGATGCTCCGCGATGCGGTCGCGGAGCTCCGCGGCGAGGAGGTCGTGCACGAGGTGGACCCGGAGCTCACCTTCGACGTGACCGCCTTCCTGCCCGACGACTACGTAGCCGACGTCGGCGTGAGGCTTGCGCTCTACAAGCGCTTCGCGGGCGCGGTGGACGAGGCCATGGTGGACGAGCTCGCCGAGGAGCTCGAGGATCGCTTCGGCCCGCCGCCGGAAGACGCCGCGCGCTTCGTGCGCCTCATGCGCCTCAAGACCGAGCTCCGGCGCCTGCGCGTGCTCGGCTGCGAGGCGACGGCGCAGCAGGTGAAGCTGCACCTGCGCGAAGACACACCGCTCGACCCGGGCAAGCTCCGGAACCTCATCGTGAAGGGGGGGGGCCTCTGGCGCGCGACGCCGGACATGCGCCTCGTGCGGCTCTTCAAGGAGCCGGGCGGCGACGGTCTCTCGCGCGCGGAGCAGATGCTCGACGAGCTCGCGAAGCTGGGGGGGTGAGCGCGGCAGCGCGCAGCCCGCGAACGAAACCGACCGGGACCTCCAAGGCTGTGCGCTCGACCTCGCCTTGCTCCGCGCACCGACGCACGCCGCGCGCGAGGAATCCTCCGCGCAACGAAGCGTTTCGAAATCGTTGACGGCGGTGAGCCTTGCGCGGCTGGCGTGCGCCCCCGATACTCGCGCGCGTGACGACGAACGCGCCTCCATCGACCACGAGCCTGGCACCGGGAGGAGCGGATGCGGACTCCGCACGCTTCGAGCCGCTCCGCGATTGCGTGGAGGCGATCGGCGCCGACGACGTCATCACCGCGAAGGAATACGCGTTCCTCAAGCAGAAGATCGAGAAGGTGTTCGCGCTCGCGGAGGGTGAGACCATCGACGCGATCGCCAAACAGGCGCTGAAGCTCTTCGCGCCTGGAGCGAAGCCCGAGGGCGGCGCTTCGCTCCAGGCGCGGATCGCCAAGCTCAAGCCCGCGCTCGAGGCGGTGTGCTCGGACGGTGTGGTGTCCCTGCAGGAAATCGAGTTCCTCAAAAAGAAAGTCGTTGAGCTCGCGCTCGTGCGGCCGGGCGACCCGGTCGAGCCGTTCTTGCGCGAGGCGATGCAGCCGCTCCTGGGCCGCGTGCGCGTGGAGGCCGCCGCGCAGCAAGCGCTCTCGGGCACGCGAGGGGCCCAGGTCGCCGGCGCCGCGAGCATCCCGATTGGCATCGTCGTGACGTCGGACGGTCGTGAGGCCCGCGCCGTCGTCGAGAAGGGGCAGCGGTGGGCGGCGGAGGACATCCTCCGCGCGCTCGCGGAGGCAGGCGTCGTCCACGGAATCGACCGGCGCTGGGTGGACGGGCGGCCGCCCCTCGCTGCGATCGGATCGACGGTCGTGCTCGCGAAGGCTACCGAGCCCGAGGCCGGCGAGGCGAGAACCGTCACGTGGCATGTGCCGATCCGCCGCAGCATGCCGTTCGATTTCGAGTCGTCGCGCCTGCCGATTTCGTTCGATGCCGATACGTTCGTGGCACCGTTCGTCGTCGAGGAGGGAACGCTCCTCGCCACGCTCTCGCGCGTCACGTTCGGCGCGCCGGGCTTGTCCGTGCGCGGCGCGCCGATCGACGGTCTTCCTGGGGCGAACGCGCCGATCTTCGCGGGTGCCGGCGTGCGTACCTCCGACGACGGACTCGAGGTTTACGCCGAGGTGCGAGGCGGCCTTCAGGTATCGGATCGCGGTGTCGTCGAGGTCCTTCCCGTCTTCGAGGTGCCTGCCGGTTCGAGCGAGCATCTCGACATCGTGCACACGGGCCCTGTCGTCGTCCGCGGCGACGTAGGGAGCGGCAGCCGCATCATCGCAACCGGTGACGTGCACATCGAGGGCGGCCTCGAAGGCGGGAGCGTCCGATCCGGCGGGAGCGTCGTCGTGCGCGGCGGCCTGTTTCGCAGGGCAAGCGTGCGTGCGGCCGTGGACGTCATCGCGCGGCGCCTCGAAGGCGACGCGAGCATCGAGGCGGGCGGCAACGTCTTCGTCCTCGCGGATGCGATTGGTTCACGGCTAGACGGCGGCTCGTTCGTGGCTGTGCTCGGGAGCATCACGGGCGGCGTCGCTCGCGCGCGCACGAGTGTCGAGGCCGACGCGCTCTCGCTCGGCCGCGCGTCGGAGATGGCCGTCGAGGTCCGCGCCCCGGGCCCTGGCGCCACCCCGGGCACGCTTCGCGCGCAGCTCGAATCGCTGGCCCACGAGGCGGCACGTGCGCGCGGTGCGCTGGCGAACGCGGGCGCGGAGGCCGGTGCGACCAAGCTCGCCGCGCTGAAGCCGATCGCCCCCTCGGCGTTGCGTAGCCCCATGGCTGCCGCGCCGCGCCCCGGCGTGCCCATCGCCCCACGCGCTCCCCTCGGCGCGTCGACGGCCTCGGCGGATAGCCCGCCCCGCATTCCCATCGCCTCGCCCGATCTCCTCTCCGGGGACAACCTCCCGCCGATCACGACCGCGGGATCTCTGCGCATCGATCTGCGCGAGGACGAAGCCCTCGCGTTCGAGATCGACATGGCCTTCACCCGCTCACGCCTCGCCGTCGCGGAGGAGGCGACGCCGCTCACGCCCCCGCGCATCGTCGTGCGCTCGTCGATGGACGCAGGGATTCGCCTGAGCATCGACGGGGTGGCCGCGTTCCTTTCCGCGCCGAAGACCGACGTCGCCTGCACCGTCGTGGGCGGCGCGTTCACGTTTCACGGCACCGACGACGCCTGGAGCGCCCGATGAACCGCCTCACGCTCGATCCTCGCTTGGCCGCGGAGCTCTCCGGCGTGGTCCATCGTTTCGCCGCGCTGCACCCGTACGAGCGCGCGTGGGAAATCGAGGCGTGGGGGCTCGCGCAAACGGACCCGTGGCTTCGTGCCGCGTTCGCCGAGGTGTGGACCCCCACGCGCATCGCCAAGACCTCGAGCGCCGACCTCGAGCTGCTCCTCCGCGACGTGGGCGTTACGGACATCGACGCGCCGCTCGCGAGCGTCGACGGCACGAGCGCCTGGTCGGTGGCGACCAAGTGGAAGGCGCAGCTCGGGCGCCCGACCACGTCCCACGACGACCTCTTCCTCGGGCTTGCGGCGGCCGCCTATTGGGCTCGCCTGCGCGCCGACACGCCCTCGGACGAGATGGTCTACGATCGCCTCGTCGACGGCGAGACACTCGCAGCCCAGAAGCTCTGGGGCGCCGCGTGCGACTGCTGGGGCCTCTTCTGGGAGGCGCTCAGCGAGCGAACGCCCAAGAACGTCCGCAAGCCGGCGAGCTCCACCGGGCTCTTTCGAGCGGCCGTCGTCGAAGTCTGGGCGCAACGCTACTGCGGGGCGCTGCTGCTCGCGGCCAAAGAGTCGCCGGAGTACGTCACGACCGGCCTCGCGTTCGTCGATGACTTCCTCGCGAGCTTCCCGCTGACCGGCGGCGCCGCGGGGTGGATGCTCCACGCGACGAAGGGCCGATTCCTGATTCAGTGCGGTCGCCATCAAGAAGGCTACATGCGGTTCGAGGGACTGCTGCGCGAGGCGCCGACGGCCCCCGCCGGGTACCGCTTGCTCGCGGACGCGGTCCTCGCGACGACGGCTCCGCCGCCCCCGCTCGTGACGAAGTCCCTCGGCGCCCTGCGAAAGGCACTGCAAATGAACATCGATCGCGACGGCAAGTGGAGCCTCGCCGAGCGGCTCGCGGACCTCGAAGCCCTCGCGCCGAAGCCGAGCGCCTGAGCGTCACGCCACGAGCTGCGTCTTCGCGAGCGCCCGAGGCGGGTCGCCGTTCGCGGGGGAGCACGGCGGCGTGAACGTACGCGCGGGTGTCCTGGTACACGGGCGCGACCGCGTGGGGCTCGAGCGCCTGTGCCGCTACGTGACGAGGCCGCCGAGCGCGCTGGAGAGGCTCACGGAGTGAGACGACGGCTGTGTGGAGTATGCGTTCCGTAAGCCGTGGCGGGACGGGACGCGCGCGGTGGTCCTGACGCCGGAGGATCTCGTGGCGCGGGAGCGAGGAGGTGGAGGCGCGAGGCGACGGCGCAGCAGGTGAAGCTGCACCTCTGCGAAGACACGCCGCTCGACCCAGGCAAGCTGCGGAACCTCATCGTGAAGGGCGGCGGGCTCTGGCGCGCGACGCCGGACGTGCGCCTCGTGCGGCTCTTCAAGGAGCCGGGCGGCGACGGTCTCTCGCGCGCGGAGCAGATGCTCGACGAGCTCGCGAAGCTCGGGGGGTGAGCGCCTCGTGTGGAGGTGGCCGCAACGGGGGGCGACGGGGGCCAGGGCGAAGCGCGCAGCGCAGAACGTCGAGGCTGTCGGAACGGGGTCGTCCTTGTACCGTCCGAGGATGAAGATCGCGACGACGGAAGGGAGGCGCTCCAGCGCGCGTATCGCTGCTTTGCTCGGTGCGTGTCTCACGACGAACGGAGGCTGCGCCTTCCTGCCTCGACCGAGTGCTCTCCGTGCTTCGCCAGCGTGCCATGCATGGTTCGAGGCGAGTAGCGGAGCAGCCTACGCGAGCCGAGTGGAGGACGGGCGTGCGTTCCGGCTCGATGGTTTTCGGGAGGAGGTTGCGCACTGGGGTCGCGCAGACGAGATTCTCGAGAGCAACTGGATGACGATGCGGCTTGCAGAGTACGGCCCCGGGCGCGAGCTTCGGTTCCGGAGCCCGGTCGGTCTCCTCGTGCAAACCATAGTCTTCGAAGGTGGCACCACGAGCAGGATTGGATTGGATGTGATCTCGTACAGCCCTTCGTGCAGCGATTCCGATGCCGCGCTCGCCATCTCGGCGACGTACCTTCTCTTCGCAAGGCGCTCGTAGTCTGGCGCGTAGCTCGTCCTAAACGCGAATGTTCGGCGTGCGAGGTCGCCAATCCAAAGCCAGCCAACGTGATTTCGAATCGTAGCGCGCCGAGCGACCGCCTCGTTCCGCGCCTCGTCCCGGGCGGCGCCGGTCCGCGAGGCGCCCATGGGCGACGGCGTCGACGAGGTCCTCGCGGCGAGCGGCTCTTTCGCGTTCCGGCGCCGCCGTACGGCGACGGACGAGCGCACCGCGGTCGAGTCGATCGCGCGACGCGC
>CAIOHM010000026.1 GCA_903858055.1 uncultured delta proteobacterium | reverse complement strand
GCGCGGCCGCCGCCCTCCTCGAGGCCGCGGAGGCGTACGTTCTGCCCACGGCGGACCTCGCGTCTTTCGAGCAGCGATTGCAGGCCGCGCGTGGATCCTTTCCGACCGAACCGCTCGTCGTCGAGTGGCTCGGCATGGCGCGCCAGCTCCGAGGTTTCCCCACCGAAGCCGCTGAGACGTACGTCGAGGCGGAGAGGCTCGACCCGCGCGGTTCGAGGCTGCCCTGGCGGCGTGGTCGCGCGCTGTTCCTCGCCGGCCGCGAGCCCGAAGCGCTCGCCGTGTGGTCACGGTGCCTCGAAGCGAACCCGCGGGCGATCGGATGCCGCGAAGACCGGGCCCTCCTCGCCTTTTCTGCCGCGGGCCGTTGCGCGGAGGCCGAGGTCGACTTGCGCGCGCTCATGGCCGAGGCGCCCGACGCCGTGCGCTACCCCGAGGCGCTCGCGAACGCGCTCGCTGCGCGGAAGAGCCCCGTGAACCTCGTCGTGGAGGTGCTCGCAGGTCGCCTTGCGCTCTTGCCCGACGAAGACCGACACGCCGCGCAGCTCGACGACCAGACCTCCCTTGCGCTGCTCGATGGCGACCTCGAGTCTGCCATTCGCTTCGCTCGCGCGCGCGCCGCGCTCGAGCATGGCCCTGTCGCGGCGCGCGTGAGCCCGGTGATCCGGCTCGCGACGCTCCTCGACGAGACGGGCGACCGTGCGGGTGCAGCCGAAGTGATCGAGCATTTCCGATCGGGCGGAGACGCGTTCGGGGCCGCGCTCGAGGAGTCGGTCGCGGCCCGCGCGCTCGCCGCCGCGAGCCCCGCCGAAGCCGAGGCGGCGTTTGTCCGCGACGTGCGCCTCGCGTCCCTCAGTCCGCGCGTCGGCGCGGTCGACCTGTACGCTCGCGGTCGTCTCGGTTCCCTTGCCGGCCGGAGTCGCGAGGCGCGTTTTTTCCTCGAACGCGCGAGCGGACACTGCGAGGCGCTCGGAACCATCGAGCGTGCGCGCGCCCGCGTGCTCCTTGCGGAACTCGACGCCGCAGGGGGGAGGACCGAGACGGCGTGTGCCTCGTTGGATGCGGTCGTAAACGAGCTCGGTCGCGCGTTGCCGCGCTCGATCTCCGCAGACGCCGCCCGAAAGGCGGCTGCACGCCTTCGTTGTGGGAGTCGACGTTGAACCAGCCGAGAACACTCATGATCCGCGAAGGTGAGCGTGCGCAGGCCGAGGCGGGAGTGGAGGCGACGTGCCTGTGCGCTTCCCGCGCACGCCCGACCGTGTCGCGTCGCCGCGCGCTCGCCTTCCTCGTCGCCGCGGCGCTCCTTCGGTCGACGACGGGGGCGGGGGCGAGCGCCCGCCCGACCGTCGCCGTGCTCTACTTCGACTACGAGGGGAAAAACCCCGAGCTCGAACCGCTGCGCAAAGGGCTCGCGCAGATGCTCACGACGGACGTCGCCGACCTCGAGGCCGTCCGCATCGTCGAGCGTACGCGCCTCGAAGAGGTGCTCGCGGAGCTCGCGCTTGGGGCCTCCGCGAAGATCGATCGCGCGAGCGCGGCGCGCATCGGGAAGCTCCTCGGCGCGAAGGCGCTCGTGCTCGGCGCGTTCTTCGAGATCGCGGGTGCGATTCGCATCGACGCGCGGATCGTCGAGGTCGAGACCGGCCGCGTCGTCACGAGCGTCGGCGCGCAGGGGAAGGCGGACGATGCGCTCGCGTGCGAGGCGGCGCTCGCAGACAAGCTGCGCAGCGCGCTCGAGGCGTTCGCGCACGCGTCGTCTTCCGAGGGGCGCGGAGGCACGTCGAACGATCGCGGTACGCGCGGCGCTGCTTCGGGCGTCGCGTCACGCGAGTCT
>CAIOHM010000025.1 GCA_903858055.1 uncultured delta proteobacterium | reverse complement strand
CCATAGGCTCCAATGGTCCTCTGCGGCTACCTCGAACGCAGCTGGCTGAGGTTTCCTTGGAGTCGCGTCGACGTCGATCGTCCAACGCCCAATGCCCTTATCATTCTTGTTGGATGGGCATATTGCGACCCGAAAGAACTGCATCGCGTTTATGGAGCGAAACTGGTGCAGTAGCTCGCCGGATCGCCTTGGGCGGCGAATGGAAGCGTCGAGGAGCATCGCTTCTGGGAGTCGGACGAGACGATGCAGGTATTCGAACCGCACGCGCTCTCGAATGGGCAAACCTCGCCCGTTCGAAGGTAGGGGGCGCAGACCGTTCCCGCGTCCACTGTCCTGCAGAAAAGAGGAGGCGTACCCTGAACGCCGCGCGGCGTGCAGTCCGAGCCGCTGACGCAAGCCTCTCCCTCACTCGCTAGAGGCTGGCAGGTCTTTGCGCCCCCATCGAGGGATGCGCATCGGGCGGGCATCGCGCAGTCGAATGCCAGATTGCAGCTTGAACCGATTGGCGCGGAACTCGCAAACGCATCTAGGCAAACCGCGCGCAACGTGGCAACTTGGTCTGCCTGAATCGATTGACACGTTTGCGTGACGTTGTTGACGAGCGAAAGGCACTGAATCATCGCGACCGAATTGACGCGCAACGAAGCAGTGGGGATGTTTTCGTTGCCAAACAGAATTCGCAGGAGGCCATTCGCCCCGAGACCGCTCGCGCACTTCGCCGCGCTCACCGTCTGCGCCTGCTCCGCCGTCGTGCACCCCGGGCAGCAGCACTCGCTGATGCGCTGGCACGTGATCCCGTTCACCAAGTCTCGGAACTGACGCGGCGTGAGCGCCCCGCCGTCTGCGTTCGCGAGGCCGCCGTCGCTGAGGCGAAGGCCGCCGTCGCCGAGGAGACTGGGGTCGAGCGGGGGAATGACCACCGCCGCGTCGCCCACCATGATGACGCTGCCGCCGTCCGGGACCACGAGGCCCGCGTCCACGCCTGCGTCGACCTGTGCATCTTGCACGGAACCGTCGGGGATCGTGGCGTCGCTCGTGGCGTCGCTGGCCGCGTCCGTGGCCGCGTCGGCGACCGTGGCGTCTTCGCTTGGGGCCGCGTCTTGACCCGCGTCGGGCGTGACCACGATGATCTTGAAATCCTCGCTGACCGAGCCGCACGCCGTGAGGAACGCCAACAGGGAGCTCGCGCCGAGCCCCGCCCATGCCCAAGAACGCTTCGAACGCATCCGCGGAGCATATCGGGTTGCGCGCGCGCGTCTAGCGCGGAGAGCAGGGGCGGGGTGCGAGCGTGGGGCGTGCGCCGCGGGGAGGGCGAGCGGGCTCGGGCATGCGGAGCGAGCGCGGCGTCGCGCACGCGTGTACGCCTGGATGCGGGCCTCCGCCGGCATGACGATTCGTAGGAGGGCGTTCGGCGACGGCGCTCGGCGGGTGGCGGCGCCGGGAGGGCGATTCCTCGAGGGACGTTCGGAGGCGGCGGGTGCCCTGGCGAGGCGTCGCGGCAGATTGCGGGGCCCGCGAAGGGAGAGGGTCGGTGCGCTCGCGCGCCCCGGCCCCGGTGAGAGCGGATTCGTGGGCGCGGTCGTCGAGGGCGGTTGATTGAAGCGCTTTACCTGTGCGGATGGCGCACTCGATGTCAGGGAAAATGCTCGCGTTCGGGTTGACTACTGAACAGATGATCATATGCTTCGAAGTCCCATGACCCGCCCCGAATTCGAAGAGCTCCGCGACCTCCCGAGGGCCGCATGAAGGCGCCCCGCAGCTCGAAGCCGCGCGCCCGATCGCCAGCGTCTGCGGCGCTCGTGCGGGAGCCGTCGGCCGACGCGCCCGTCGACCGGAGCGGCGATCGTCGCTTCGCCGAGGTCGTCGCGCTCGTGGAGGCGGCGCGGCGGAGGGCGTACCAAGCGGTCAACACGGAGCTGGTGGCTCACTACTGGGAGCTCGGCGCGTACATCAGCGCCAAGATCGCGAGCGCGGAGTGGGGCGACGGCGTGGTGGCGGAGCTCGCCGCGGCTCTCGCGAGGAGCTACCCCGGCGTGCGCGGCTACACACGCCGGAATCTGTTCCGCATGCGCCAGTTCTTCGAGGCCTACCGGTCGGACGAGAAAGTGTCACCACTGGTGACACAACTCCCGTGGACCCATCACCTCATCATCCTGGGCGAGGCGAAGCCCGTAGAGGCGCGGGAGTTCTACGTCCTCGCGGCGATCCGTGGGCGCTGGTCGAAGCGGGAGCTCGAGCGCCAGATTCGCTCCGGGGCGATCCTCCGCGAAGCGACCGCGTCGAAGCAGGTGTCACCGGCCGTGGCACGAGCGCACCCCGCCGCGATCGACGAGTTCAAGAACGCCTACAGCGTCGAGTTCTTGGGTCTCGCGGCGGACCATTCGGAGGCGGACCTGCACGGCGCGCTCCTGCGCAACATCGGCCGGTTCCTCGGCGAACTCGGTCGCGACTTCTGCTTCGTTGGCTCGCAGTACCCGGTGCAAGTCGGCCACCAGGACTTCGCCATCGATCTGCTCTTTTTCCACCGCGGGCTCCAATGCCTCGTCGCCTTCGAGCTGAAGGTCGAACGGTTTAGGCCCGCGGATCTCGGCCAGCTCGCGTTCTACGTCGAAGCGCTCGACCGCGACGTGAAGAAGCCGCACGAGCGGCCGTCGATCGGCGTGCTCCTCTGCGCCACGAAGGACGACGAGGTCGTCGAGTACGCGCTCGCGAGCACGACATCGCCCACGCTCGTCGCCGAGTACCTGACGTTCCTTCCTCCGAAGGAGCTGCTGCGCGCCAAGCTCCACGAGCTCTTCGCTGAGCTCACGCAGGTCCGCGGCCCGGAAGGCGAGCCCGGCGCGCGGCGAAGGAGGAAGCGCTAGCGTGGCGGCGCGCGGTGGCACGTGCGCGCGTGGACGGGCGTGCGGGAGCGTGCGAGCCCTGCGAAGAGAGGCGGCCGGTGCGCTCGCGCGCCCCGGCCCCCGGTGAGAGCGGCTTAGTGAGCGCTAGCAGGCCGCTGAAAATCTGACCATTCGAGCCGCCGACACCGAAAGAGGGACGTGCTCGAGCGACGCGGACGTCGCCGCCGTGGCGATGACGACCACGCGGAGCATCGGCGACTCGGCCGAGCGCCGGTCCGCGACGTCGATCGACGCTGCGTCCAGGTATTCTCCTCGCTGCGAGCGCCTCACGCCGCCCCCGCAAGCGTCATGCGGCCGACTCGCAGCAGGTTGTATGCCGCCGCGACCATCGTCCCGTAAAGCTGCGTTCTCGCGATGCCCCTGTACCTCGTCTTGCGAAGGCCGCCGATGGTCTTCATCCAGCCGAAGATTTCCTCGACTCGCTTTCGGATCCGCTGGCTCGTCGAGTAGCCGCGGGAAGCCGTCGTACGACCATCGATAGCCGATGACCTGTTTCCGTACGCGTTCACGGCAACATGCGGCGTGACCTTGCGCTCGCGGCACCCGGCCACGAAGTCGCGCGTGTCGTAGCCTCGGTCCGCACCGAGCGTGATGCGTCGCTTCATCGGAACGCTTTCTTCGATCATTTG
>CAIOHM010000024.1 GCA_903858055.1 uncultured delta proteobacterium | reverse complement strand
GACAGTGTGGGAGAGTAGGTCGCTGCCGGAGTTTTCTCCAATAACCCCCTAGGTTGCTGCTTTGCGCACCTCAGGGGGTTTTTTCTTTCCATGGTCGTTGGCGCCTGCCACGCCTAACCTCGATCGCGGCTGCGCCGTGCGCCAAGCGTTGGCCCAATCCCGTGAGCGCCTGCTGCGTACGGCGCGAAGAGACCACGGGCGGAACCCCGAGGTCCCGTCCGTTTTGGCCCCAGCGCGTGCTCGTGGCGCCCGCGCGGCGCGAAGTGCTTCGTCGACAGCGGCGTCGAGAGCTCCGCGTGGGCGATGTGTCCCATCGCCGCGGACACGTGCTTCTCCGGCGTGGCGAGCAGGCGAGGACGTGCCAGCTCATGCCAGCTACAAAAAAACGGGCGGAACCCGAGGGTCCCGCCCGTCACGCCCGGAGGAAGGGCTAGGAGTTCACCAGCCGCGTGCCGCGAACTGGAGCGCGAAGCCGTGGCCCCAGTACTGGTACTCGCGCGGGCTGTGGCCCGCGTAGTTCTCGCCGTTGTTCCACGTGCGGCCCGTGTCGCAGCCGACCGTGTACCAATACGCCGTGTTGCAGAAGCGGCCCTTCACGGCCTTGCCGAGGCTCGAGTGGTACGCGACCGCTCCGTCGTCTTCGCCCGGGAGCGTGTACGCGGCAACGCCCGACCCGAAGAGCCCTGCCTCGGGGTCCGCGTTGTAGCCGGCGCCGTGGTATACGGGGCTTCCCGCGAAGTTGTGGCTGAAGCTGCGTGCGTTTGCCGTGCGGAGGCTCGTGTCCACGGGCCAGGTGGTGACGCCCGCGAGGTTGCCGAGGACACCGCCGTACCAGGTTGCGCCCGTGTCAGCCATTTCCGAGCCGCCCTCGGCGGAGGCCGCGGCGACCGACCGAGCGATGTAGCCGCCCTTCGCGCCGGCCGAAGTGCCGTAAAGGTTCAGCAGGCGGGCGTTGATGAGGCCGCCGGTGCTGTGCGTGCGGGTGATGCTGCCGCCCGCGGGGAGGTTGTTGCGGAGCGCGTTCACCACGGTCGAGTTCGTGATGACCTCGCTGACGCCGTCCCAGTTGAGGTAAGCCTTTGGCTTTCCGTCGTAGTTCGCCGAGTCGAGGCTCGCGAAGCCGTAGAACGTCGCCTGGTTCGTCCAGTAGCGGCCGTCGCTGTTGACGGTCGCGGCCGTGAGGCGGTTGCTCACGTACTTCGCGGCGGAACCCTTCGCGGTCGAACCGTTGGCCGGGTTGGTGTTGTAATAGGCGGGGTTGTTCCGGTCGCCGCTGCGACCATGAACGTAGACGTCGGCGTTTGCGGTACCCGCAACGGCGACCGCGGCGAGGGCGATGAGCGTGATCTTCTTCATGGGTGGGTTCCTCCGGTGCACCTGGGCACTGAGGCCCGGTCGTGAGCAAGACCAAGCGAGGGCCGTGCCAACCGATGGGGAGGCCCATCTTCGTGAGATCACGGCGACGCACGCTCGACCCGTGTGAGTTTCGAAGTTCAGAACATGAATTGGGTTTGCCGTGTGAACTCGTGTGAGCAGATCAACGCCTCCACGCCTCGTCGCGTGGCTCCTGCTGCTTAACTCGCCGCGCTGCTGAGCCGTACTCGGCGTGAGCCGTGGCGCGTGCTGCGGAGGGAGCTCGGATGAACGGGAAGAACGTTGGGGTCGTCGCGGCGCTCGTCGTGGTGCTCGGCCTCGGAGGTTGGTTTGCGAAGTCCAAGGGGCTGCTTCCGGGGAGCGCTCCCGAGGGCGCAGACGAGAGCGAGACGAGCACGAAGGGGAAGCGGGCACCGAAGGAGGCGAGCGGCGCTGGTGGGGAGCGTGAAGGCGCTCCTGCACAGGATACCGCGGACAAGCGGGATGCAGAGCCCGACCCGGAATTCGGCTCGTTCGCTTACAAATACCGCACGGCGAAGGCGGAGCTCGAGATGGCACGCCACGATCTCGAGAACTACAAGCAGGCTTCACGGTGGCCGGAGTCGGCGCGTCCTGCGGAGGAAATGGCTCCGGGCGGCGGCCTGTTGCCGCACTACACGTCGCCGACGGTGGTGCCCCTCGTGAAGCGACGCGCCGATGGCACTCCCGATCCGGAGAGCATCGGCAAGGCCCGCGTCGTGCTTTCGCAAGACCGGTTCCAGCTCGTGGGCGACGATTCGGTCCTCGTCTCGATCAAGGGCTTGAACGACAAGGGGCGCGATCTCCCCGTGCGTTGCTCGGAAGGGCGAGCCTCCGCCATTCCAGCGCCGGGCGCCGAGCGGCTGCCGCCGTTTCCGCTCACGTGCAAGGCTGGGCCCGACGGGAGCGCCGTGGCGACCTTCACCCCAAAGCAGAGCACGCTGCGCGCGTTCACGGGCAGCATCGACCTCGACTTCGACCTCTCGCTCGAGCGTGACGACGGCGTGCAGGAGACCGGGAGCGCGCGCGTGGTCGTTCACTACGTGCCCCAGTCGCCCGGTCGCCTCACCGGCGTCGTACGCGAGGCCTACGAGAACGGCAGTATCGCGTATTACCTCGGCTTCGAGGCGGCTGCGCCGGGCTTCTACCGACTCAACGTCCGCGCGGACAACGGGACCGACGACAAAGTCTTCGCTCACGTCAACGTGAGGCAGACCGTCGACAAGGCGGGCCCCACGGAGCTGCGCGCGGAGCTCTTCGGTAAGCTCATCGTCGACAACGACGTGCGCACCGTGCGCCTCCGCGACATCGACGGCGAGTTCGTGCCAGAGGCGGGTGAGATTGCGGGAATTCCAGGAAAAGACGGCGTGTTTTACGTCACGAAGAGCGTCGATCGTGCGCGCGTGAAGGGCGACGAGTGGTCCTCCCCCGAGAAGGACGAGCACATGAAGCACTACGAAGACGTGCTCAAGCGCGCGCAGGACGACTGCGACACGAACTACGACGGCTGCAAGAAGTAGCGGGCTTGACGACGGCGCCGCGAGCTCCTCACCGCGGGGCGCGCGGCGTCTTCTTTTCCGCCGTGAGCGTGTCGCGTCGGAGGACCGCCGACCCTCGGGTGAGCGCGGGTGTGCTCGACGTCGTGGGTACGGCGCTCGCGGAGGTGACGCTCGCTTCGCGTGCTTCGGGGGCGCGGGTCCCCGTGCACCGCCCGAGGACAAACGCCGCAACGAGCGCCGCGAAGACGGCGTAACGAGGGAGCGCTCGTGAGCGTTCGAGGGTTTGGGGCGGCGCGGGGAGGGGCGCGCGCGCTTCGCGCTGCTTCGGACGCGTGGCTCGCGGCTCGCTCCCCGGCAAGACCGGTGCAGCGGCACGGGAGACGGCGCGCACCACGGTCTCGGATGGCGCGCTCGGAGCGGACGCTCGCGCATCGACGGGAGCCACGGTCTGCGGCTCCGTGGCGACCTCCGCCACCGCGGCGTCGTCCCGCACGTGCGCGCGTCGCTTTCCGTAAAGAGCGGGGATTCGCCTCGTAAAAGCGCGGCGAGGGCGCGGTGTGGTCTCGGGCGTCTCCGCCGCGGTGGGGGCTGCGATCGTCGCCGCGGCGGGCGCAGCGGGCAACGGCGGGGGCATGCTCGGCCTCGTGGCGGGCGGCAGCTCGTCCGCGTTGACCTGTGCGAACGTCTCGAAGGCGCGGCCGAAGTGATCGGCCCGCGTGCAGTATGCACACGCCTTCGCGGCGCTCGGGTGCAAGTGCGCCCGGTTGCGCGAGCACCGCACGAGCCCGAGCTCAGCGCGATCGAGGAGCTCGGCCCAGGTCTTGACGCTCGTCCGCAGTTCGGGGCGGTGGAGACCCGCGACGAAGGTCCGCTCGAACGCGTGCGCGATGTCCGGGTGAATCGCCCCGAGGCCCGGCATGCCGAGGCGTGGCGAAAGACGGCTTCCCGCGGCGAAGACGTAGTCGCCCGCGAGCAGCGCCTCCGCGGGGGTTGGGCAGGGGCCGGCCTCGCGGAAGACCCCGGAGAACGGGTGCGGGCCGTCGAAGAGCAGCTGAAAGAGGAGCACCGCGAACGAGAACGCGTCCGACGCCGGGGTCTTCGGTGTGGCCGAAAAGAACTCGCCGTGGTGCTCCGGGGCCAAGAGCTCGGGCTTGCCCACGGGGCAGGGGAGAAGCTCGCCGCGCGCGTCGACGAACTGAAACGAGTCCACGTCGACGAGGGCCACCGAGGCGTCGGACGCGACGAGCACGTTCGACTCGCTCACGTCTCCGACGACGATGTTTGCATCATGCAAGCATGCGAGGGCGCGCGCGAGGTTGGCTCCCACACGGTGCAGGTGGCGCGCGTCGAAGGCCGGGAAGACCCGCATGCGCTCGGTCGGCACGAGCACCGAGAAGAGCGTGCGACGCTGACGAAAGGCGCGCATCGTGTAGCCGACGCACGTGCCCGCCTCGAACACGAGCTCCTCGGGCCAGCCCCAGGGGCGCTCGTCGTCGGCACCTTGGAGGAGCGGAGCCGCGTGCGCCACGAGGTGCTCGAGCACGCGCATGCGCTCGGGGGTGCGTGCGTGCGGTTCGAGTAATTTGAGCGCTTTTCCGCTCGCAGGAAGGGCCCAGACCCGTGCCTCTCCGCCGCGACCGAGGAGCGTCGAGCCCTCGCGGTCGATGGGGATGCCGGAGCTGTCGCGGAGATCGCCGTGGGCGCTCAAACCGCGGACCAATCGAGCTGCGGGAGCGGCACGCGCTCGCCGATGCGGCTCACGGAGACGCCGATGAGGCTCGCGGAGAGCCAGCGAAAGAGGTCGCGGAAGCGCAGCCCGTCGAGGTGCATGGCGCCGCGCGCCGAGAGACGACGAAGCTTCGTCATGTCCGCGTCGCCCACACCGACGGCGAAGAACGCGAGCTGACGTTCGGCCTCGGCCTTGGCGACGAGGCGCGCCGAGCGATCGATGTCGTCGGTCGCCGAGCCGTCGGTGAGCAGAAAGACCCACGGCTTGTAGTGCGGCACGCCGATCGTGCGGTACAGCGCGGTTCGCTCGTCGACCAGGCGGAGCGCCTCGCGGAGGCCTTTGCCCATCGCGGTGAGTCCATCGGCGCGCGCGACCTGCGGGATCACCTCACCGGGCAGGTCGAAGCGCCGCGTGACGCGCACGTCGCTCGAGAACTCGACGACGGCGATCTCGATGCGCTCGCGCGCGATCGGATCGTCGAGGAGGTCGGTCCAGAGGATCTCCAGGCCCTCGTTGAGCGCGCGCAAGCGTTCACCCTCCATGGTGCCCGAGCTGTCGAGCACGAGCACGCACGGCACTCGAGGCTGTCCGTTGCGAAACGGCGCGAGGGCGAGGGAGGGGACCATCGCTCCGAGTTGCGCATGAACGACGCCGCCGGGCCAACTTCCCGAGGAAGCGCCCGTGCGGCTATTTTCAGGGCTTCAGGGTTTTGGGATGCCCTCGAGCGCGGGGAGGCCCGGCAGATCGATCGACGCCGGGATGCTGCTCGCGAGGACGGTGCCTTGGCCGGCGCCGAGGCTCGTGTTGCCGAAGATGACGTTGTCGCCGGTGATGCCGCCCGACGCCTTCCAAAGGCCGCCCTCCTTCTTGAACGCGGAGGAGACGACGAGCGCTTGAACGCGCACGGGCGGTTGCTCGACGGCGAGCTCCGTGGGGACGGTCGCAAAGTTCACGGTGCCGTCGTCGTTCGCCTCGGCACAGCCTTGAATGTTGAGCTGAAAGCCCGTGGGCGGCGTCGCGTTCGGGAGAAAGTCGCTCCACTCGTCTGCGCTTCCCGCGCGGAGCGAGGGCGCGACGCAGGAAGGGGAGGGCACGAGCTGACAGGCCTCGGTGCTCGCGCACGGCGTCGGGCAGCGGTTCGGGTCGCGGTTGCGTGCGGCGTTCGTGAAGATCCCCGAGAAGCGGCCTGTGGTCTCGTCGAAGCGGATGCGGCCGAAGAGCTTCACCTGGGTCGCCGTCGGCTTCTCGACGTTGAGCAGGAAGAAGTAGGGCCCCGAGGGGAGCTCACCGGAGCCGCGTGTGCCCGTGCACTCGAACTTGAACGCGAAGGGGAGCCGACGGCGGTAGGTGAGCACGGTGCCGTCTTGCGAGGTCAGGCCCGCGTAGACGAGGAGCGCGAGCTTGGGGCCCACGGGCAGCTTCGAGCGCGGAGCGATCGTGAGAGTCGTGCCGTCTTCCGAGGGCGAAAAGGACGCGCCGCGCGTGTCGGTGGGGCCGTCGAACGAGAGGAGCGGCGTGAGCGTCGTGCCTTCTTCCTCGGCCGTGGGGGTTTCGTCGGGCAGGTTGCCCTTCTCGTCGACCTGAAACGGTACGACCTCGAGGCGGAGCGTCTCCCAGCGCACGGGCCGATCGAAGCGGACCGTGAGCGTGCTCTCGCGGCTGTCGAGGAGGCCGTCGGTGAGCCCGGCGAGCGTCGCCGTGGCGGGTGCCTCGTAGGGCTCGCACGCCGTGAGTGCGAGGCAGAGCGCGAGCGGAACGAGGTGCGCGAGGGCGGTGATGCGAACGATGTTCATGGGCGCTCCAGGTCAGAACAAGAAGGTCGAGCGGACCTGCGAGAGGTACGAGGTGGCGGCGTCGCCGTTGCGATCGCGGAGCGCGTCGCCGGGGAAGAGCACGGCGCCCTCGAGGTCGAAGATGGCGTGCTCCTCCCAGCGATACTGGATGCGCGCGTCGAGCTCGGTGCCGTAGTAGCGCCCGCCGAGACCGCCCGCGAAGTTCAAGAGCCCGCCG
>CAIOHM010000023.1 GCA_903858055.1 uncultured delta proteobacterium | reverse complement strand
CGCGCGCGCGATGGCGCTCAATCAGCGGCTTCACGCGATCAAGCCCGCTGAGCTTGATGAATGAGCAGAGCAGGTCAATGCGATCGGCGCTTGCGAACTCGCTCGCGAGGTGATCGAGCACGCTCTCGCCCTGTGCGTTCGTGATCAGGCCTGAGGCCAAGAGCGAACCTCGCGGGGGCGTCGACGCGTCCGACGCTTCGCCGTGAACGATCGGGTCAATGCGACGAAGCAGTCGAGGCAACAGGCGCAGCTCATCGGGGTCAAAAGCGGCGTCGCGGCCGAGCTGCTCAAGCAGGCGCGTCGCCACGGCGAGCTTGTCGCTCGAGCGCTTCTGCGAGCCGATCGCGATCCGTGCAGCGTCGCGTACGAGCGTGACGAGCTGCTCGTCGACCTCGGAATCATCGCGTAGCTCGCGAACGTCGGCCTGTCCCGGCTGCAGGGCCGAGACCTGTCGCGAAAGTCGCTCGGACAGCACCTCGTCGTACACCCCCGTGGCGAGCTGAGCAGGGCGACGGAACGACGGCACGCCACGAAGGTACTACGACCGGCGCCGAACTGCGCGAGCCATTCCGCGCCCAGATGAGGCAACGTCGCGAGCGTCAGGGCGCGGAGTGACCGATCTACGGGCCGAGGTCGATTTGCAGTGCGTCGGCGAACGCCGCGGGCAGGGGCTGGGCTGGCGTGTCGGCCAAGCCGTACTCCTCGATCCGCGGTGACGCTCCGAGCAGGAACTCGAGCCACCGCTCTCGGTGTCGCACCGTGCGCTCGAGTCGTTCGTCGATCGTGTTCGCGACGAGGGGGAGCGAGATGTCGAGCTTCGTGTCAGGTTCGTTCTGCCGCAGTCGTTGAACGAGCGAGCCGAGGCGGTCGACGCGCCCGACCCGCTGCTCGAGCTGAGCCGGGTTCCAGGCGAGGTCGTGGTGTACGACGCGCCGGCAGTGGTGGTGCAGATCGAGCCCCTCCTGCATGACCTCGTTGGCGACGAGGATCATCGGGTAGAGCGGCGTGTTGAAAGCCTCACGAAGCCGTTCGCGGCTCTCGCCGTCGACGGTGTGTCGCACGATCGCGCCTGCCCTTACGACGTCGTCGAGCACCTCGGTCCGACGCCCTTCGTCGAGCTGTCCGGCGTATGCGAGGAAGTCTCGCAGGAGCGTGACCCATGGGCGTCCGCTCGGCGTCGTCCAAAAGCGGTCGACGACAGGGACCAGCGCGCGAGCCTCGATGCTCTCGACGTCGACCCCCTCGTCCCTCGCGTAGGCGAGCAAGTCCGCGAGAAAAGGGACGTAGCGCGAGACCAAGTAGCTGGCGAGGCGCTCCACCGTGCGGACGCGCAGGTCGGGTGGTACATCGCCAAGAAGGTCGTTGAGGTGGGACCACAGGTGCACCTTTGGACTCATCAGGCGCACCGCGTCGGCGTCGATGTGCCATTCGGCTAAGCGATCGCCGATGGACTCGCTTTCGACGTCGTCTCGCTTGAGGTCGAACCCGAGCGGCACGAACCTCGGGTCCAGGAGGCGTCCGAGGGCGTTAGCGTCGACCGCGTTCGTGCGACCTGCTTCGTGCAGCGCAGAGGCGGTGCCTTGCTCGACGCATCGCTTCAGCACGGACCAGTCGATGCGCTCGGCGTGCGCCTTCGGCAAAAGCTGCCGCGAGAGGACGTCGTTGGCGCGTCGGACGATGTCTTGAAGGTTCTCTTCGGCGAACGTGGTCGCGTCGAGGATCGTCGCGGCGTACCGCTCACGGAGCGCGAGGTAGAGCGCGTCCTGGCCTCGTTGAAAGCGGCCTTGGAGCCGCGAGTGCCGACCGCGCACGCGCGTCTCATCGGACCGCATCGCATCGGACCCCGCGCTGGGCCACGGCGCGCCGTGCGTTCGGTCCACGCGCGTCCCCGTGTCGACCGTGGT
>CAIOHM010000022.1 GCA_903858055.1 uncultured delta proteobacterium | reverse complement strand
CCCTACTGACCTTCTTCTCACTTCTCAGGCGCCGCGTTATCCAGCGCCTTCTTCTTCTGGCCGTCCTCGAGCGTGATCGGACCGTTCGCGTAGACGCTGAGCCCGCAGAAGCTCGCAAGCGAGAGCCCTCGGCCGGGGTCCCACGCTCGGAGCACACGTGCTTCGCCCGCGAAGAGGGCCACGAGCACCTCCTGCGCGAGATCCAAGACCTCTTGCCTCACGTCTCGCCCCGTCGCGCCTCGCCGCCTCACGAGCACGCGGGCCACCCGGGCCTGCACCACGGGAACGAGAAGGCGGACGAGCGCGCACGTGGCGGCGGGGTCACCCGAGAGCGTTCGTTCGAGCAGGACACCCCTCGGCTCGCGCGCGGCAAGCGCGTAGTCTCGCGCTCGTGAACGCGCCGTCTCGGAGGACGTGGTCCTGCGCGCTCCTCGTCGCCATCGCCGCAACGACCGGAAGCCCCTCGACGGCGCGCGCCGAGCCCCCTGCCAAGGTCGAGCCGCCGCCGATCGTCGCTCCGAAGCCCGTCGTCACCCCGCCCGCTCCCTACCCCGAAGGCGCCGAGAGCGAGGCGACGGTGCTCCTCGAGCTGCTCGTCGACAAAGACGGTCGCGTGGAGGACGTCGAGGTGAAGGACGGCCGCGAGCCGTTCGCGTCCGCCGCGCGCACCGCCGCGCAGAGCTGGACCTACGAGCCGGCGCGGCGCGGTGACCTCGAGGTACGCGCGCGCATCCGCGTCCAGGTGGATTTCAGGCCTCCCGTGCGGGTGCCCGCCCCGCCGGCGGCCGCCTCACCGAAGGGCGCACCGCGCCCCGCCGCAGAGACCTTCGACGACGTCGACGTGCGTGGGCAGCGAAAGGAGCTCGGCACCACGTCGCTCGGCGGCTCCGAGGTCCGCCAGCTGCCGGGCGCGTTCGGCGACGCGTTCCGCGCCGTCGAGGTGCTGCCCGGCGTGACGCCGATCGTGAGCGGACTCGCTTACTTCTTCGTGCGCGGCGCGCCTCCCGGCAACCCGGGCTACTTCGTCGACGGCGTCCGCGTGCCGCTCCTCTTCCACTTCGGCGTCGCGCAGTCGGTGATTCACCCCGGCCTCATCGATCGCGTCGACTTCTGGGCTGGCGGGTACCCGGCGCGCTTCGGGCGCTTCACCGGCGGCATCATCAGCGGCGAGACACGCGCGCCTGCCGCGAAGCCCGGACTCCACGGCGAGTACAACGTGCGCCTCCTCGACAGCGGCGCGCTGGTCGAAGCCCCGCTCGGATCTCGTGGAGAGGTGCTCGCCGCAGGCCGTTACGGCTACCCGGGCCTCCTCCTCCGGCTCTTCGCGCCCGAGGCGCGCCTCGAGTACTGGGACTACCAGATGCGCGCGAGCGTGAAGCTCGACGAGCGGAACCGCCTGACGCTCTTCTCGTTCGGCAGCCACGACTACATCGCGACCGTCGACCGCGAGACATCGGAGGTCGAAGGGGATACGACGATCCGCTTCCACCGCCTCGATCTCCGCTGGG
>CAIOHM010000021.1 GCA_903858055.1 uncultured delta proteobacterium | reverse complement strand
CGACCGGATCCGTGGCCACGCCGTTTCCCGCCGCACGCACGACGAGGGCGTCGGGGTAGGCCGCCTCCGCGATGAGCGTGTCGAGGGCGTCGTTGGCGCTCTCGCTGGTGATCAGGTGGAGGGTCTGCACCATGACGCCCGCGTGGCGCCGCGCGAGGGCCCAGAGCGCCGGCGCCGCAAGGCTCTCGGGCGCGTCCGTGGTCGTCGCGGTGAGACCGGCGGTCGAGCGCGTTACCTGCGACGACCCTTCGTCGAAAGCGAGCCGCGCCACGCGCGTGCCATGGCTGGAGACCAGGCAGCTCGTGCCCGAGGCGTCCGCGAACGACGACGACCGCACGCCGCTCGCTTCGGTCGCGCACTCGTCGAAGACCGCCATCCCGCCTCGCTCCGCGCCTTCGCTCTCGGGCAAGGCGTAGGCACGCGCGACGTGATCCGCTGCCGGTTGCGCGAGCGCCGGGTAGGCGTGAAAGAGCCGCACGGCGTCGTGGCGCGCGAGGGCCAGCGCTTCCTCGTGCGTGACGAGCCCCACGTACGCAAACGAGCCCGCGACAGGCTGAAGCAGGCGACGAAGGCCTGCAGGCAGCGCTTGAACGCGCGCATCGCGCTCGGCTTCCGTCGCCGCCGCGCTGGGCGCCTCGTCGAACTCGCGGCGCGAGCCCACCCAAACCTGCACCGCCATGCGCGCGTCGGGGATCGACGCCACGAGCGCCTCTCGCGCCGCGAGCCGTGCCGAAGCGACCCGCGCGTCCACCGCGGCGGGGTCGAGGGGCTCACACGCGCCCGTGGCGAAGCGTGTATGGAAGTTCCCTTCGGCGTCGAGGGTCTTCATTGCGACGAGGTCCAACGCCGCGGAAGCGCGCCAGTGCTCCACGAGCTCCCCGGTTTGCGCGGCGCAGGGGCAGGCAGGCGGCGGCGCCCAGGTCTCCGCGTGAAGCGAAGACGAGGCGCTGACCTCCGCGCTGCACCCGGCAAGCGCAGGCAACACGAGGGCGGCGGCGAGGGAGGCGAGGGTCGAGAGGCGCACGTGAAGCTTTACGCCGCGAGCCTCCCGGAGCTGACGAACAAAAACGCCCCCGCCACGAGGGCGAAGGCGTCTTGGGGCGTGGCGTGCGCGCGGAGACGAGGCCCCGCGAGCCGCTCAGCTGAAGAGCCACCCGAAGAGGAGGTGCTTCGTCGCCTCACGCGAGACCTGCGTGATCGAGTCCACGAGGGGGATCTCCTTCGGGCAGACCTCGACGCAGTTCTGGGCTTTTCCGCAGCCCGCGACGCCGTCTTCGCCCATGACCGCCTCGAGGCGCTCCTTCGCGTGCATCTTGCCCGAGGGGTGCAGGTTGAAGAGCCGCACCTGGCTGATGGCCGACGGGCCGATGAAGTTCGACGAGTCGTTCACCTGGGGGCAGGCTTCGAGGCAGGAGCCGCAGGTCATGCAGCGCGAAAGCGGGTAGGCCTCTTCCTGGTTCTCCGGCGACTGACGTGGGCCCGCGCCGAGCTCGTGCGTGCCGTCGAGTTGAACCCAAGCCTTGACGGTCTTGAGGTCGTTGAACATGCGCGAGCGGTCGACGACGAGGTCGCGCACGAGCGGGAACTTGGTCATCGGCTCGAGGGTGATCTCCTCGCCGCTCGGCGCCACCTGGTCGATGAGCGCGGTGCAGGCTTGGCGCACGCGGCCGTTGATGATCATCGTGCAGGCGCCGCACACCTCTTCGAGGCAGTTGGACTCCCAGTTCACCGGGGCGACCTTCTGCTTCGAGTCGCAGGTGACCGGGTTCTTCCGAACCTCCATGAGCGCGCTGATGATGTTCATCTGCGGCAGCCACGGCACTTCGAAGCGGTCGTAGCGAGCCTCGGTGTTCGCGGACTCCTGGCGCTTGATCTTGAGCTTGACGGTTTTGGCTTGGCTCATCGTGATGCCTCTTCGATCGAAATGCGGGGGCTCAGGTGCTCGCCGTGGCGGGAGCGGCCTTCTTGTCGTCGGCCGCGGTCGCGCTCGCAGCGCCGGCGGTCTCGTACTTGCGCGGACGCGGCTTCACGAGGCTCACGTCGACGGCGTCGCTGACGTTCACTTGCTGGCCATTGAGGTTGTAGGAGACCTCGCGGACGTAGTTCACGGCGGAGTTGCCGTTCGCGCCGTCGGCGTGCATCGCCATGGTCGTGCGGAGCCAGTTCGCGTCGTCGCGCTCCTTGAACGCCGGCTTGAAGTGCGCGCCGCGGGACTCGTCACGGTTGCGTGCGCCCTGCGCGATGACGCGCGCGAGGACGATCATGTTCTGGAGGTGACGGACGAACTGCGCCGATTGGTTCATGCGGCTCGAGGTGTCCAGCACGTTCACCTTTCGCGAGCGCTCCTCGAGGGTGTCGATGGCTGCGAGAACCTTGTCGAGGCGATCGTTGTGACGCTCGATGGTCACGTCGATCAGCATGTGCTGCGCGAGCTCGCCGTGGAGCTCGAACGGGTTCTCGGCGCCGTCCATCTTGAGGATCGCGTCGTACTTGTCCTGCTCGCGCTTCTTGGCGCCGTCGAAGAGGCTCGACGAGCAGTCGTACGCGCTCTTCCCCATGCCCTTGCGGTAGCTCGCGATCGCGGGGCCCGCAGCCATGCCGCCCCAGATGCACGAGAGGAGCGAGTTGGCGCCGAGGCGGTTGGCGCCGTGGTACTGGTAGTCGACCTCGCCCGCGGCGTAGAGGCCCGGGATGTTCGTCGCCTGGTTGCGCGGCGAGCCGTGCACGAGGCCGCCGTCGGCGCTGCGCTCGAAGTCCACCCAGAGGCCGCCCATCGAGTAGTGCACGGCCGGGAAGACGCGCATCGGGTTCTCGTACGGGTCCTCGCCGACGAACTTCTCGTAGATCTCGAGGATGCCCGCGAGCTTGCGCTTCAGCGTCGGCTTCGGGATGTGCGTGAGGTCGAGGTAGACCTCGTTCTCGTTCTTGCCGGTGCGGCTGGTGAACACGCCGCGGCCTTCGTGGAAGCACGCGAGGAACAGCTCGCGCGAGGCGATGTCGCGCGGAACGAGGGTGCCGTAGCCGGGGTAGCGGCGCTCGAGGAAGTAGTCGCGCTCGCTCTCGGGCACGTCGCGGCCGCGGCGCGCCTCCTTCGGGTTCTTCGGAACCCACACGCGACCGCCTTCGCCACGCGCCGACTCGCTGATGAGGCGGAGCTTGTCGGCGGCGGGGATCGCCGTCGGGTGGACCTGGATGAACTCGCCGTTCGCGTAGCAGGCGCCCTGCTGGTACGCCGCGGAGGCCGCGGTGCCCGTGTTGATGACGGAGTTCGTCGACTTGCCGAAGATGATGCCGGGACCGCCGGTCGCGAGGCACACGGCGTCGCCGGGGAAGGCTTCGATCTGCATCGACTTGAGGTCTTGCGCGACGATGCCGCGGCACACGCCTTGCCCGTCCGTGATGAGCGAGAGCATGTCCCAGAACTCGAACTTGCGGACCATCTTCTCGCCGGGAATGGCCATGCCATTCTCGTCTTCCACGTCGACGGTCTCGTAGCGGCGCACCTGCTCGTCGAGCGCGTAAAGGAGCTGCTGGCCCGTGGTCGCGCCGGCGAACGCCGTGCGGTGGAAGAGCGTGCCGCCGAAGCGGCGGAAGTCGAGGAGACCCTCGGGCGTGCGGTTGAAAGGCACACCCATGCGGTCGAGCATGTAGACGATGCCCGGGGCCGCGTCGGTCATGCCCTTGATCGGGGGCTGGTTCGCGAGGAAGTCGCCGCCGTACGAGGTCTCTTCGAGGTGGATGCGCGGCGAGTCGCCTTCGCCCTTCGTGTTGACGCTGGCGTTGATGCCGCCCTGCGCGCACACCGAGTGGGAGCGCTTGACGGGCACGAGCGAGAAGATGTCGACGGGCACGCCGGCTTCGCAGAGCTTGATGGCGGTCATCAAGCCGCCGAGGCCACCGCCGACGACGATGACGCGACGGACCTTGCCAGACTCACTTCGGATCGCGGTTTTCGCTGCCATTCTGATCTCTCCTTGGGCGGCTCAGGGGGCTCCTCACGGGGAGGGGCACGAGGCCGTGGTGCGGGCGAGGGAGGGTTCGAGCCACGCCTCACCGGCGCCGCTTGCGTAGACTAGGGTCAAGCCAGTCGCAAAAAGAAGCGTCAGGACGACGCAAATCGTGGAAAAGAGGCGAGGAAAATTCGCACGCGTGCTCAGGCGGGCGACGCCGGCGAGCCCAGCCGCAAGCGCGAAGGCGAGCAGGCCGCCGACGGGAACCGCCCCCGCGAGCCAGGAGACGCGGGCGACGAGCGCCTCACGGGCCGCATCGTAGCGGCCGGGAGCCCAGGGAAACCCCGAGGAAGACGCCGCAGCGCGCTCCGCGACGAGCACGAGCCACGCGAGGCCTTCGGCCGCAGAGGCACGACGACGAGCCTTCGCCCACGCGAGCGGCGCCGCGAGGAGCGCCACGGCCACGACCAGCGCCCGCAAGGCCGACGCCAGCGCCGACGCCAGAAAAGGCTCCGAAAAGCGCGGCGAAACCAGCACGAGGGCCTCGTCCGCGAAGACCGCCGCGAGGGCCCCTGCGAGCGCCGCGGGCATGCGTCGGTCGTCGACGGGAGCAGACACGCCGGTTAGGGAAGGTGCCATGGGCGGGCCAAGACCCTACTCGAAACGCGGGCGCATGGCGTCTTTCCTCGCGGTGGCCGGGCTCGCCGCCGGGGCGGGGTGCGCACAGCCGCGCGCGGGACTCGACCCGACGCCCTTCCTCGCCCGCGAGCCCGAGGCGCGGGTCCTCGAGCGCGCCGCCGTCGCCTGCATGTCCGACGACCGCTGCTCGAGCCGTGAGCGCATCGCCGCGTGGCGCACCATGGCGGAGCGCTTTCCAGCCGATGGCCTCCGGCCCAGCGCCGAGCTCGGCCTTGCGCTCGCGTTCGTCGAAGCCGATCGCCTCCTCGACGCCGACGAGACGGTCGCGGCGCTCGAGGCGCGCGGCACGTTGCCCCCCCTCGTGCGCGACGGCCTCGTCCTCGCGAAGGCAGCCCTGGACAACCGACGCGAGCGGGCGAAGAGCGCCCTCGATCGCCTCGCACCGCTCGAGGGGCGCTTCATCGACGAGTGGCTCTCGGTGCGCTTCACGAGGGAGCGCGTGCTCGCGTTCAAGCGGTCGGGGCGCTCGGAAGAGGCGCTGCGGGCAATGAGCAGCTGG
>CAIOHM010000020.1 GCA_903858055.1 uncultured delta proteobacterium | reverse complement strand
TGTGGAACGGCGTCGTCCTCTACCCGGCGCGCAGCACGAGCGGCGTCACCTTTGGCACGAGCGAGGCAGGCCGCTTGGATCGCTGCGGCGGCGTCGCGGGCAACGGCTGCGCCTACGTCACGCGCGGGGCTTCACCATGCAGCTTCGGCGAAGGCGTCGCGCTCGCGAGCAAGCTCGAGAGCGACGGCCACGGGGCGCTCGTCGGCTGGATGGTCGACGGCTTTCCGTTCCACGCGGCCCCCCTCGCGAGCGGCGAGCCGGCCCTAAACGCGTGCAACGGTCACGAGACCCCGACGCGTGGCTTTCACTACCACGCGGCGCCCGCGGACGGCGCAGCCCCGCCATGCCTCATCGGCCGCGAGCGCGGCGACCTTCGCTTCACGGCGACGATCCCTGCATCCTGCAACAAATCGCAGCCCACGGGCCCCGGCGACAGCGGCACGGGCCCGAGCGGAGACAGCGGAACGGGGCCTCGCGACGGCGGCGGAGACAGCGGAACGGGGCCTCGCGACGGCGGCGGCACGGGCACGAGCGACAGCGGAAGCTCGGGCGGACCTCCCTCGTGCACCACGAGCGCCGACTGCACGTCGATGAAGTGCCCGCCCACGTCGAAGGGCTGCACCTGCGCGACGGATCCGTCCGGCAGCAAAATCTGTGTCCCCACCTGCACCACGACGAGCGACTGCCCCACGGGCACGGGCTTGCCCACCTTCTCGTGCAGCGGCGGCCTCTGCGTTCCAGGTTGAGGCGCGCCGCGCGGCAGTCGGTGCATCATGCATACACTTCTCGAGGCGCATGCGTTCCGCGTGCCGTGCTCGCGAGGATGCCTTGCGGCGTGACGCCACCGAGCCACACGTGAACACGACTCTCGTCGCCCGCGACGCGGCGTCGTAGCGCCTCCGCTGCAGCAGCCAGGCCGCGCTTCGCGTCCGAGCCCTTCACGACCTCGCCGCGACGCGCAGCGGTAGCGATTGGAGCGAGGAGCGCTTCGTCGCCCCGTGGCTCATCGACGCGATTCCATCGCATGTATTCCACAAGGATGCCGCGCGCATCGACCGTGGGTGCGACCGCGCCCTCGAGGGCCGACACGCGAAACGCGGGCCCAACGCCCAAATGAAACATGGCGTCTGGGGCGGGACCCAAACGCCAACGTGACGAGAGCCGCTTTCCGGATTTGAACCGGAGACCTACGGTTTACGAAGCCCGTGCAAACGCGTTGATTCGCAAGCAAAGTCGACGCCGGGAGACCGACCGGTCTTCCAGGAGACCCCCTCCAACGGTCTTCCAAGGGAATTTCCTCACGACGCCGACCAGCAACGGTTTCAGTCAGAGACCGTTGCATTGACGGCGATTTCCACGAATCTCGCGGAAAGCCACAGCGCGATCTCCGCAGGCACCAAACGCGATGAGAGCGGCGTCGGGCAGCGTGGGGGAACACGTCGGCCCAGTCGGGACCTGACTTCGCTCGGCCTGACGTTCAGCGACTTGCCGCTCCACTTCGGGCTCGGCGACGCACTCATCGCCAACGAGGCCGCGCAAGTCGCGCTCTCCGAGAGTCGCCAATCGCTCGAGGATCTCCGCGTCGCGAACGCGGCCATGGCGCACCTGAACGACGTCTTCGGTCGCTTCGTTCCGAGGCAATTCCTCGACGCGCTCGGGGTGTCTTCTCCCGCGCACGCGCAGCTCGGGGCACGCGCGTCGGCGGCCGCGACGGTCATGTTCGCGGACCTGCGCAACTTCACGACACTCAGCGAGCGCATGGAGCCGAACGAGATCTTCGCCTTCATCAACTCCTACCTCGCGCACGTTGCGCCACGCATCCGCGACAACAAAGGGTTCGTCGTCCACTACCTCGGCGACGGAATCCTCGCGCTCTTCGAGGGCGAACCCGATCTCGCCGTGCGCGCTGCGGTGCAGATGCAAGACGCGCTACGCGAAGCGGTCGCGTCCGGGCTCCTCGCCCGGCTTCCGGAGGGAATCGATGTGCGCATCGGCGTCGGACTCCACTTCGGGCACCTCGAGCTCGGCATCGTCGGCGAGAGCGG